>VFKQ01000028.1 GCA_009885445.1 Anaerolineaceae bacterium
GAATGCGATGATGCGCGATCAGTTACCGTTCCGCGCATTACCTGTGACTTGAAATCCCCCGGTTTTACCTTTAAAGGAGGTTTTGACCTTGACTTTCAACACAGTTGCTACACGGACGGACGTTGGTATATTCAAGATATGGGCAGTTCAATGGGCGTTTTTGTGAACGATGTAAAGGTTGATTCGTCCCCGCTGAAAGAAGGCGACCATGTGCGTCTGGGCAGGAGCGAGTTTGAGTTTCGGAATTGAAGCAACAGGCCGCGCTTGAAACGTGGCCTGTTTTTATTTCCACACTTTGAAATCTTTCAAACTGGAGCCGCCCAAAAATTCGCGGACGATGGAGTTGGCGGGAATCAAATTTGCTTCAATCGGCGCGAACCATTCGAGGCAGGCCAGCAGGCGTTTGGCTTCGATGTAGGCCAGTGTGCCGTGTTGCACCTGGCGCAGTAACGGCTCGGCCAGCGGTTTGAGCGCCGAGAGTTCATAGACGAGGGCAGAGTTGAACATCACATCGCAGTTTTCCTGGTACGGAAAAATATATTCCTTCTCGCCGCGACGGACAGATTCCCAGCGGTCTATCGTCTGCTCGGCGGAGTAGCCGCGCTCGCGCGCATCACGCACGATGCGGCGGACGAGGCGCGTGTCGGTGGTGGAGACTCTGTTGAGGCGGTCGAGGTTGATCTGCGTCAGGGCGGAGATATAGATTTTGAAAGCCCGACCCGCTAAACGCGCGGGGAGGAGGCGCGGGTTGAGTCCGTGGATGCCTTCGAGCAGGAGAATCTGTCCGCGTTGGAGTTGGATGATGTCGCCTTTTTCCACTTTGCCGGTTTTGAAGTTGTAGCGCGGCAGTTGCACAGTCTGGCCGTTAATTAATTGTTCGAGATGTTTGGCCAGCAATTTTAAGTTGAGCACTTCGATGGCTTCAAAGTTGGGTTTGCCATCTGCGCCGAGCGGAGTTTGGTTGCGCGCGACGAAATAATTATCGAGTTCGAGAGGAAAAGGCGCGAGCCCGTGCGCGAGTAGTTGCACGCTGAGGCGGCGCGAGAAAGTTGTTTTGCCCGAAGAGGATGGGCCGGCGATGAGCACGATGCCGGCGTTGCGTTGCGCAATTTGTGTGGCGATCTGAGAAACGAGTCCTTCGTGCAGGGCTTCAGAGACGAGCACGGTTTCTGCGGCGCGACCGGCGCGGATGGCGGCATTGAGCGCGCCGACATTATCAATGCCGAGGCGGCTGAGCCAGTCGCCATATTGGCGGAAGGCGGCCAGCAGTTTTGGATATGTGCCCATTGGCTCAAGTTCAGTGGGCGCGTGACGGCGCGGGAAGTGGAGCGTGAGGCCGCCGTCGGCGAGGTCAAGTTGGAACCATTTGAGATGGCCGCTGGAGGGCAGCATGTATCCGTGCAAATAGTCCATGCGTTTTTGCAGGCTGTATAGGGTGACAGTGGATTTGTTGTGTTGAGTGAGCAGGCTCACTTTATCGTCGTGCTTTAATTTTTTGAAATAGGCGATGGCCGTTTCGCGCGAGACTTCTTTGCGCACGAAGGGCAGGTCTTGTTTGACCAGCGCGCGCAGATGTTTGTTGAGCGCGCTGAGTTCGGCGCGGGTGAGCGCGGGCCGTCCGGCAATCTGACAAAAATATCCGCCGGAGGAGAGTGAGTGGTCAATGGTGAGCTTGGCTTTGGGATGCAGTTCGCGGAAAGACATTTCGAGCAAAAAGACCAGCGAGCGACGATAGATGAGCGCGCCGTCAGCCGAGTCCATTGTGACGGGCTGGCAGGCGGATTCCATCTCGACGGGCCGAGTCAGCTCGAGCAGTTCGCCGTTCATTATCGCGGCGACAACGGGCGCCCCAAAATCATTTTTGACCGCGCTGAGGAAGTCCCCGACTGCCGCGCCGCGCGGACCCGTGAGCACCCGTCCATCGGGCAGGTGCAGTTGGATGGTTGAAGAAGCGGAGGAAAGTTGGAACAGGTTGGGGGGAATCAAGATGGGCGACTCTTATTATTCATGCCGCAAAGAACTTTCGGCCTGTTCGAGATTTTCAAGCAGTTCATCTTTCATGTGTTTTGCGGTGGAGGGGTCCTGCTGGTAGATGTCGCGTTTTTCTGCGGCGTCATCGTGCAGGTCGTATAGCTCAAAACTGTCGGGCAGTTTTTTGTAGCCTTTATAGTAGATGATTTTCTTAGAGTCTTTGAGCATGGTCATGGTGGCACGCGTCAGCGGCAAAAAAGCGGAGCTTTCGCGCGCGTCCACAGCGAAAATGGGGCGCTGAGAATCTTCTATGCCGCCGAAGCCCGGCAAGACACGGCCCTCGACGCCCTGCGGAATTTTTTGCCCGGCAATCGAAAGGATGGTGGGCAAAACATCTGTGTTGCTGGTGAAGTCCTGAATATCGGTGCGCTGTTGTTTGCCGGGAGGCAGGATCATCAAAGGGGTGTTGATGATTGGCTCGTTTAACAAGGCGGTCGAATGGCCGATCACGCCGCGCTCAAACATCTCGCCGTGGTCAGAGAGGATGATGAAATAAGTGTTTTCTAAAACGCCTTCCTGCTCCAGGGCATCAAACAGGCGTCCCATCTCGGCATCCACGTTGGCAATATACTCATCGTACATCTTGCGGTTCGCAAGCATATCGCGGCGTGTGAAAAAATTTCCCAGAATGTGCGTCTTCTTTGTCTGGAAATCCATCTCGGCCAGCGTGTCGACGAATTCGCCGGTGGGGCTATAGGGTGCATGAGGTGACATCAGGTGAAAGTAGGCAAAGAAAGGTTGACGCCGGCGATGCAAGTCTAGGATGCTTTCGCGCACGCCATCGTAGACAGTGCGATTTTCGTAATAGTAAAAGGCATTGCTGGGTATGCCATAGGGATATTCTTTGCTGGCCTGTCCTGCATCGCGATGCAGCCAGCGATAAACGAGGCCGAGGTAGCCCATTGAAAGTGAACCCGGCCACTCGGTCCCGGGTTGATGCGTGGACATCAGGAAATCATCAATGGCGTAGGGTGCCATCAGAGGGTCGGTGGTTATAAAGTCACTGACACCGGGGAAGTCTTGTTCGAGAATAAAGGTGCTGGTGGGAATGTGCTGGTCGATTTCTGCAACAAACTGACGCAGATAGACATCCGCCAGCGGATTCTGCGTGAAGGCGGCGCGATGGTAATCCGGACCAATCAGGCGAAAAACATTTTGATTTGCGAGCGAGCGGCGCACCGGCGCGGCCAGGTTGAAGGCGCGGTGAGTCCACGGGTAGGAGCCGGTGAGCACGGTGGCAGTTCCGGGCGTGGTGTAGTTGCCGCCCGAGTGGTGATTGTGATAAACAAAGGCGCGCTGGGCAAGCCGCTCGAGGTTGGGCGTGGTGCGCCGCGGGTAGCCGTAAAGCGACAGGTTCGTGGCAGACATCGTATCGGCCAGCAGGATCACGATATTGGGTTTCTGATTCTGCAATGACCCTGCGCGTGGACGAAGCGTCGTCAACGCGGCGCTGGCGCCAGCGAGGGCGGCGAGTTTCAGGAAGTCGCGTCGGCTGAGAGTGGGCATAGGATTACAAAACGATGTGGCGATACAACACCACGATGGTGGAGATGAGGGAGAGTGGGGCAAATAAGAAAATAAAAACCAGCAGACGATCTGAGATGGACGCCGCGGCTGTGACCATGCCGCGAAAACGTGGGGAAAAATAAGTGACGCCAACGGTCAGTAACAATCCCAAAAGCGACCAGAATGGCAATTGTGTGATCAACTCAAAGCTTTGCCGTGAAAAAATAAACATGTAGGTCATCAGGTAGCCAATGCCAAAGATTGCGGCCCAGGTTCCGCGGGTTAAGAAAACATCGCGCATTGCATGGGCGGGGAGAATCAGGCAAACCATTAGAAGTATTCCCAAAATAATCAAACTCTCAAAAAAGGCGCTGGTCATGGCATACGCAAAGATTGTCATGATCTCGCCGGAAGTCAGGAAATTAATATAGGAGGGGAAGCTGTACAGGAAAACCGTAATCGTCCATGCGTAAATCATGAACGCAATCACGGCCAGCACTTGATATATTTCAGCGGGTTGAGGCAGGCGGCTTTTCAGGTTTTTCATGGCTCAATAAAAAAGGGGGTACTTAAAGGATCGGGCTAAATATTTTTCATCACAGCCCGCAGGGTTATAAAGATCACGGAGTTCACGGAGAAAAAATAGGGGCAAATCTCTGTGCGCTCTGTGGTAAAGAACGCACGAAGCCCACACAATAAGCCACTCCACAAAAAAAGGGCGCACACAAACCATGTCAGAGACTCGGCGTAAAGACTTCGGAAATCTCTCTGGTGTGCCTAAACAGAGATACCTCTTAAAGATTTCCGAAGTCTGAATTGGGCGACAACCTTTGCGCGCACACCAAAAAAATCTGAGCTGCGCCCAGTTTACCATATATGCTAAAATGCCATTTCGCTCCAACGAAACGCGCAAACAATGTCGAAAAAAATTGTTCCACTCCTGTTATTAATAGATGGTCTGGCCCTGGCCAGCGCCGCCATCTTCGCGCATGAGTTGGGCATCGACCCAACTGCCGGCTGGGGTCGCTCGCGTTATGCCATGTTCGTCGGTGCATTGATTCTGCTTTCGTGCGCGGCCTATCTGCTCAGTCCGCGCGCCAAAGAGACCAGACTCGGTGTGTGGTTGATTGAATCTGAGCGCATAAAAATATTCGCGCCCCTCACTCACTTATGGGTGATTATCATTTTGATTTATGCGTGGTTCGTCACCTTCGGCAATCTGACCACCTGGAATCACACATCGCAATATTACGCGCGGCTGGCAGATGCATTCGCAAAACGACAATTGTATGTAGACATAAACCCAGGCAAAGCCCTGCTCGACGCGCCCGACCCCTACGACCCCGAACGCCGCGGAGTATTCCAGGATGAAATCTGGGATATGTCGTATTACAAAGGCAAACTATATTATTACTGGGGTCCGATCCCGGCCCTGATGATTCTGCCGCTTAATTTTTTTCTGAATCAAAAAATAACCGACAACTATCTGGTCTTTTTATTTTCAGTGGGAATTCTTATTTTCAATTCGTTCATCCTGCTGAAACTCTGGCGTAGGTTTTTCACAAGCATCTCCGCGTTGCATGTATTCATCGCCATTACCTTAACTGGCCTGTCCCTGCCCATCTTGTGGGGCTTGAGTGTGCCGTATGTTTATGAAGCCGCCATCGGCGCGAGTCAATTCTTCATGATTGCTGGATTGTATTTTGCATTCGGCGCCATCGAGAACAACCCGCCTCAAAATAAAAAATTATTTCTTGCAGGATTATTCTGGGCCTGCGCGGTGAGCGCGCGCGCCATCAACGCACTGCCGGTGATTCTTTTGACTCTATTCATCTCATATTGGATTCTAAAAGATAGTCCGCGCTCCGCCCGAATCTTAAGCAACCTCTATCTCCCGCTCATCGTCGGCGCAATGCTCATCGCTTGGTACAACTGGGCGCGCTTCGACTTTCCGCTCGAGTTTGGCCTGCGCTATCAAATCACCACCTTCAACTTGAATGAAAAAGTAAATCTCATATTTCATTCCGATTATTTTTTCCTCAACCTATATGCCTACCTGCTCCAACCCTTTGCGCTGATTCCAAAATTTCCGTTCCTGCAACCCGTCGTTTTTTCCAGCGCCCTGCACGAACATGGGATTGCACAACCAGGCATCTACTACGCTGGCCGCCTCACAGGATTAATCGTCAGCGCGCCCTTTTTGATTTTGGGACTGATTCCCCTGCGCGCAAAAAAAGGATTCGCCCCCGCGCACCTCTCCGCGCCCGAAGCGGGCCAGCCCTACCGCAGAGTCGTCGCCCTGTTGACCTGCTCCTGCCTCACCAGCTTCATCACCCTGCTGTTTTATTTCACCGCACAGGAACGCTTTCTAGTAGACACGATCTCACAAATCACCCTGCTCGCCATTCTCGGTTACTGGACTATGATTTCGCGCGTACAGCAATCCCCCTCGGCGCGTTTACGCATCTCAGTGAGTCTCGCGCAAGCCCTGCTTATTTTCACAATATGCGCGAGCCTGTTACTGGCCGTCTCCAGCGAGACCGACAGAATGCAGACTCTCAACCCGGCGCTGTTTGAAAATATAAATACGCTCTTGGGACGATAGAGTCAAGTTCGTCGAACGTCGCATAACTTTAGACTTTCGACCCTTGACTCACAATTTTTGCCAGCAATTTCTCCGGCTTGCCGGCGAATGTTTCAAGTGGGATTTCTTTATTCGTCAACGCCATCAACGTTTCGGTCAACATCTTATTGACGGGGGTCGGCACGCCCATCTTGCGCCCCGCGCGGACAACCGCTCCGTGCAGATAGTCCACTTCAGATTTGCCGCGACCGGAGTGCAGGTCAATGTGGAAGGAGGGCATCTTGTTGCCGCGTCCACGGCCTACCGCGCGGCGGACCAGCGGCCTGGAAAGCCAGCGCGGAAGCTCTTCGGCGGCAAAGGCCAGGGCGCGAACGGGTGTGGCGGGCACATCCACCACGTCAATATCTAGCGCGTCCATTACTGCGAGACATTCACACAGCATGTCAATTTCAAGTTTATACAAGCGCTTATCGGCAAAAATTTGCGCGGCGGTCATGTCTAAAATCGCGGAGGCGGGATTGGCCAGCAGGTTGGTAAACATCTTGGACCACTTCATCGCGGCAGGGTTTTCAAAAAGTTGCGCGTTGAGCAAGGCGCTATTAAATACAGCAACAAGTTTTGCAGAAAGCGCATGTCCATCCGCAATGCCAATGCCGCGCAATTTTTCGAGCGCAATGTCGCCAGCGGCGCGTTTGCTCACAGCGGTGGTGATTGTGCCGGCAATAACTTTGTCGCCGCCGAGCACCGAAGCCAGCGCGGACTCATTGTCCACGCCATTGCACAGGCACAGCACCGGCGGAAGTTTGTCCGCGAGCGGTTGCATCTCTTTGAGCGCGGCGGGCGTGTCGTAAGATTTCAGCGCGAAGACCGCCAGGTCAAAGGGCCAGTGCTTCATCGCGTCTTCCAGCGAAGACTCAACCGCAAAATCGCGCGGTGCGAGAACATCAACTTCCGTCTTCTTTCGTCTTTCGTCGAGACTCAAGTCTAGGCGCAGGCCGCGCGCGCGCAATTCCTCCGCCGTGGCAGGCCGCGCGGCGAAGACCACGTGGTGCCCGGTCAGAGCCAGCGAGCCGCCGACATACGTCCCGATGGCGCCTGCGCCGAAGACGAGGATTTTTAGAGCAGAGGATGAAGATGAAGGTTGCATATCGAGTTAAGAGTTGCGGGTTGAGGGTTGCACTTGAAACTGGTCACTGATTACTGATCACTGAAAACCGAAAACTGATCACTGCTCACTTTCCCAATGCGGGTCATCAAAACGCACCAGCCGCCAGTTGTGCTGATCTGGGTCGTAGACAAAATCTGCAAAGGTGGTGTTGGCAAACATAAAACGCGGACCGTTATGATGCGCCTGCGGGGCGATGCTCAAAATGGAATACATGGCCATGTTTAAAATTCCGCCATGCGCAACGACGAGATAACGCCCGGGCGGACGATCCAAAATAGACTGGATGCCGCGCCCCGCGCGCAGATACACTTCGAGCCTGCTTTCACCCGTCTCGCCATAGCGCGTATAGGGCGTCGTAAAATTGGGACGTTCGATTTGGGCAATCTCATCAGAACGCATTCCTATAAATTGTCCATTGTCCATCTCCGTCCACAGCGGCTCAACCGTCAGCGGAATATTCAGCGCGGCGCAAACAATTTCAGCGCTTTCTTTTGCGCGTACCAACGGGCTGGCCAAACAAAGATCATAGCCAATCTGCTCAACGCGCCAATATTCAGCCAGAGCGCGGGCCTGCGCGCGGCCTTTATCCGTCAATGGAAAATCCGCCTGCCCTTGAAAACGATTTTCGAGATTGCCCACCGACTCGCCGTGGCGCACAAAGGTCACAAAATAGGAACTGTTCATGGGTCACCTTCCAAAACCGGGCAGGCGCTTAATTTCAAAATGGTGTCGCGGATATATTTTTTCGCGGCGTCAGTTGCGGGCGCTTCAAGCGCGAGACGTTGCCAGACGGCGCACAGCGCGGGAGCGAGCAAAGGCATGGCGTTCGCCGTTTTGAGAGTCAACTCACGCGCCTCTTTCTCGCGCCCGAGGCGGGCATAAGCCTCGATGAAGGGTAGGTACTCTGAAAGGTCATCGGGTCTAAAAGTTGCCGCGATGGCTTCGTCACCGAGGCGGGCCACTTCGGCCCAGTCGCCAAACTGACGGGCCAGGTCTGCCTTCTCAAAATAGTAACACCACGTGTGCGCAGGCTCGGGGCCAAAAATGGATTCGGGCATGGATGCGTCAGATGACTCTTGAACGACTCGCACATTCGACGCGGGCAACACCGCGGCGGCCCGACGCCCGAGGAGCGGGATACCTGCTTCGACGAGGGCACCCGCTTGAAGGTCCGCTAGAGGCGCGAGCGGAAGGTGCGAATCGTAGATCGGGTCGAGAATCCGCAAGCAGGAGGGCGGCGCGAATTGAGTCATCAGTAATTTATCGGGCGAGATGTTAAAGTCGCTGGTAAAAAGTTGGCCGGAAATCGGAGTTGCAAATTGCATCGTGGTTGAGTTGAAGCTCAGGCGCGTGGCCAGCGAGACTTGCATGACGAGTGGCGCGCCGCTGAGATGCGGAAAAAGAATCCAGTTGGTGGGGAAGGCCATGGCGTCGTCGTCGGTGAACGCGAAGGGCGGACGTTCGATGAGAATGGCCGTGCCGTTTTGCAATGCGGGCACACGCCAATAGAATTGCCAGAAATATGATTTTTGCAATTTCCAATCTTCGCGAAAATAAAATGCGTTTTGAATTTGCGCGCCGATGGCCAATGCAATCAGCAAGCCCGCGAAAAAAATGCGCCACGAAAAATGCGTCATGCGTTCGAGCGCGGCGGCAAGTAACAGCGCGACAGCGAAAGCGAAAGGTTGTGTGAAGCGGTCGTCGGGAAATTGCAGGCTGACATTTAAACGCGCGACATAAAATGGAATGCCCGCAGTGAGCAAACCCATTGCGCCGAGGGCCAGCCATTGATTCGATTTATTGTTTGTTGTGGCTGGCGCATCTTCGCTGGCTTGCATGTGCCGCGCAAAAAATGTCAGCGCGAATGCGCCGCCGATAGACAAGGCCCAATAAATAAAAGTGAGGCGTGCGCCCATTAACGCGGCGGGCGGCATGTGCAAGGAGTTGACCCACGCGGCGAAGACAGCGTTCCAAATCGCGCCGACGAGTTGAGACGGCAAAGCCTGCAACGCGCCGAGCGGATTCGCAACCGCGCTGGCCGCATACAGCGTGGACTCGTAGAAAAATCCGCGCCAGATGATGAAGGTCAATACGACCAGCGCGTAAGGCAGATAATGTCTGAATAGTTTTTGCAGGCGCGGTTTATTTTCTTGAATCGATTCGCCGAGGATGAACCAGAAAAATAGCGGGCGCAATAATTCAAGCCCGAAGAAATATTCAACCGAAAAAATGTTGAGCGCAGAAAGTGTCAGCGCGACGACAATGAGAACACCGCGTTTGATCTGCGTGTACTGCGCGCGCAAGGCCATGATCGAAAGGCTGAGGGAGGCAAAGAAAATTGCGAGGTTGAGCGAGTAATGTCCGTAGGCGATGGCGATGGAGTGCTGACTAAAGCCCGGATATAACAAGGCGAAGAGCGCGGCCCAAAAAGCAAAACGCGGCTGTGTCGGCCAGGTTAAGCGCAGGCACCACCAAAATCCCAGCGCGGCGAGCCAGCGCATGATCAGCGCAAAGATTTGCCAGCTCAACGGATTTGTGCCGAGGAGCGCGGTAGTAGTCACATAAAAATATCCCCATAGCGGACGCGCATGGTTGAAATAATCAATCAGTCCCTGCGGGCCGGTGAACTTTGCCAGCCAGATCACGCCCCAGTCGTCCCAGGCGTAACCTTGTTGCGTGGCGAAGAGTCCATACGCGGCGAGGGTGGCGATGAGCAGGGCCAGCGGCGCGCCCCACCATGAAGAAGCAACGCGCCGAATCATTTTTTATTTTTCTCTGCGGGTTTAATTATATAGACGGGTCTTTGCTTTACTTCCTGAAAAATATAACCCACGTACACGCCGATAAAGCCGAGCAGAATCATCAAGATTCCGCCGACCAGTAGAATGCCAAACATGAGCGAACTCCAGCCCCGCTCGAGGTCCGCGATATTGCCGCTGAGCCAGACCCAAATAACATAGGTCATTTGAATCAACGCGAGCAAAAGCACCACGCCGCCGAGGCTGAGTCCCACGTATAGCGGCGCGAGCGAAAACGAGAAGAGCGCGTCCATGGCCAGGCGGAACATTTTGCGAAGTGAGTATTTTGATTTCCCGCCGACGCGCTCTTCCTGATGATACGGCAGGATGGCGCTTTTGAATCCGATCCACGAGACCATGCCGCGCAGGAAGCGATGATATTCGGGCATGTCCGTCAGCGCGTCTACGGCAGGGCGCGAGAGGGCGCGAAAGTCTGCGGCTCCGGGGAGAACTTGTGTGCCGGAGATGAAATTCAAAATTTTGTAGAACGTACCCGAGGTCCATTTTTTGAACGGGCCGACGCGCGCGTCGTGCATGCGTTGGGCCTGTACCACGTCGTAACCCTGCGCCACGAGGGCCAGCATTTGGCGAATCATTTCGGGCGGGTGTTGTCCGTCGCCGTCGAGCGAGATGACGATGTCGCCGGTTGAGGCGTCGAGACCCGCCGTCAGCGCGGCCTGGTGGCCGAAGTTGCGACTGAGCGTCAGGACGCGTATGCGTTTATCCTTTTTGGCGAGCGCGATTAGGTCGTCGGCGCTGCCGTCGCTGGAGCCGTCGTCTATGTAAATAAAATTAAAAGTTTGGGGAAGTTTATCTATGGCGGCGCGGGTGCGCGCGTGCGTTTGGGCGATGATGCCTTTTTCGTTGAAGACAGGAATGATGAGATCAACTGTGGTTTTTTTGGGGGAGGGCATGGGCGGGATTCTACCAGCAGGCGACAGAAGCGGCTACTACGATTATAGAGGCGCGGTCACAAGGAATAGCACAGCCAGCAGAAACAACAATCCGCTTAATGCGCCGGAGGCCCATAAGAGCACGGCCAGGGGACGATTGTCTGCGTCGCGATAGAGAAAGAGTCCCGCCATGAGACCGGCGCTGAATAGCACTGCGCTCAACACGGGCAGGAGGATTAATTGCACCGAGGGGACGGGTTCGAGCGGCAGGCCAGCGGCGTCGAAGCCGAGCGGGACAGTGGTGAGCGCGGGGACGAGGAACGTCACCCAGGCAATCAGTCCGAGATTTAGCAGGATTCCCATCAGCCACAGGAAACGCACGCTGGAATTTTCCCAAGCGCGCGCGAGCATGAACGAGGGATATTGCGAAACAGCATCTGCGGGAAGCAGACTGCCTAATTCGGTGGAGCGTCGAAAGGTGTTGAGGAAGGCATTTGCATTCGCGGGCGAAATGGCGTAGACGCGTTTGGGCGTTGCGATGATCAGCAGGTCTTTGGTTTGCGCGGCGATAAACTCGACGGGGCCAACGTCTACGTGGCGACGGATGCCGAGGAGGGCGCCGGGCAGGCTAAAGCTGGGGGTTTGAAGCGCGGAGGTTAAATCCGTCGCGGGGCGAATCCATTCAATGTCCGTTAGGGGAATGTCTTCGACGCGCAGTCCCCAATAGATGGCGAGGCTGTCGCGGTCAAGCACATAGTCGGCGCGCAAAAGTGAAAAGGCGCGATAGCCAAAAAATGGAAGCGGCGGAAGCGCGATGAACAGGAGCAGAATATAAATGAGCAGTGTTGGACCAACCGGCGCGCGGGTGAGGCTGTACAACGTCCACACCGCGAGGGCGGCGAAGGCGAGGATGATCAAGCCATGCACGAACAGGCCGAGTCGTTTGGGCGGCGCGAAGGAACCAGTGTTCATGATTCGTTCACGACCTCACGAATCATTTGACAAACATATTCGACTTGCTCCTCGGTCATGACGCCGCTGAATGGAATCGCGAGTCCGCGCGCGCCCAAATCTTCGGTGACGGGGAAGTCGCCGGCGCGCCAGCCAAATTTTTCGACCATGTAAGGTTGTAAATGAATCGGCGCGAAGTACGGGCGCACTGCCACGCCGCGCGCGTCAAGTTTTTTGGCGGCGGTGTCGCGATTAATTTTTTTATCAAAGCGGATGACGTAGACGAACCACGACATGCGTGTGGTGGATGGCTCGATGAACAGCACTTCGACGCCGGGAATCTCGCTCAATCTCGATTCGTACCACGCTGCAACCTGCTCCCGTTTCGAGAGCAGGGACTCCAGCCTTTGCATTTGCGCGTACCCCATCGCGGCGGACATTTCGTCGATGCGATAGTTGTAGCCGAGATGGGTGTGTTGCAACCAGGTGTCGCCGGGCGCACGGCCCTGATTGCGCAGGGCGCGCATGAAGTCGGCGGCTTTGTCGTCGTCCGTGATGATCAGGCCGCCTTCGCCGGTGGTGATTTGTTTGTTGGGGTAAAACGCAAAGACGCCGTATTCGCCCAGCGTGCCGGCGGGCTGGCCTTTGTAGGTTGCGCCGAGGGCCTCGCACGAATCTTCAATTACGGTGAGACCATGTTCGCGGGCCACGGCGTTGATGGCGTCCATGTCAGCGGGTTGGCCGAAGACGTCGACGGGCAGGATGGCTTTCAATTTGTTTGAGGATTGGTAATTGGTAAATGGTAATTGGCGCGGTAGATATTTTTCGATGTTGCGCGCGGCATCCGCGACTAACTCGGGGTTGATGTTGCCGGTTTTTGGGTCAATGTCCACGAAGATGGGAATCGCGTTTTCGAAGAGCAGGACATTCGACGAGGCCACGAACGAAAACGGCGTGGTGATGACCAGGTCGCCGGCGCCGATGCCCGCCGCGCGGACGCAGAGGTGCAGGCCCGCCGTCCCCGAGTTGACGGCGATAGCGTGCTTCGCGCCAGTGAGGTCACAAAAAGTTTTCTCGAAGGCGGGCGTGAATTTGCCCATGCTCAAATTGGGCGTGTTGATCACTTCGATCACGGCCTGACGGTCGGCGTCGGTTAAATCGGGGGAGGACATTGGAATTTTGATTTGAGGAGTCATTTTATATACACCAAATAGATGTCCTTGATAAAGGCGTAGGATGGGTCTTGCTCGTTGACCATGAGTTTTACAAACTGCCCGTTTTTCAGCAAGCGGGCCTGATCGATCCCTTTGACGCGGTTGCGGAATTGGTACATGTGCTCATCGAAAGTGTATTCGTACTCAAAGACGAAATCCCCGCGGCGTTTGCCTGTGCCGATGGTGATGATCTTGATGATTTGCCCAAGCACTTCGCGTCCATTTTGAAACGCGGAGCGAATCATCATGTAACGCCGGCTAAAGAAGAACAATCCCAGCGGGGTGCATAGCGCGGCGAAAGCAAAAATGAACAGTGACCATTCGCGCTCAATGAGGCTGTCAATTAAGCCGATGACCCACACGCCAAAGGTCATCACAAAAAGATTTTGCGAGAGGTAATCTGTGGAGATGATCTGAAAGAAGGTGGGGATGGGTTTGTTGGGCACGCGGTAGATTTTATCATCCATCCAACCGCCAAGGCGGCCAAGGTGATTTGAAAATTTGGCGAAATGGAGGCTTGGCGGTGAAAAGATGTTGCGGGTAAGGAAATTGGAATCTTATTCACTTCTTTCCATCATCTCCCGCGCCGCGCGCTGACCGCTTTCCACCGCGCCTTCCATGTAACCTTGAATGACGCTGGCATGTTCGCCGGCGAAATACAATCGGCCCGCAGGGCTGAAGAGTGCGTCCCAGTGTTTTGTGATGTCTTGTGGATGAAATGCCAGATACGAGGCGCGGATGTTTGCGTCGTTGTTCCAGGCTTTTGTTTCGGCGCGCATAACCAAATCGCGTGTGCCCGGAAAATATTTATCCACTTCGTTAATGGCGACTTCGATGCGTTCAGCATCGCTTAAGGCGCTGAATGTTTCAGCGGGTGCGCCGCCGGTGTAGACGGTTAAGATTCCGCTCTCGCCGCTTTGCTCGCTGGTGGCTTCCCACGAATGCCCGAGCGGACGGTCATTGATGACGCGCCCGTTCCAATCGTGTTCGCGCCAGAAGCGGCGGCTGTATTGAATCAGCACTTTGGTCACATTGCCGTAATGCAGTTCATGAATCATCGCGTGATGCGCGGGCGGCAGGGGAGTGGGGAAATTAATTTCGCGCGCCACCGTCAGCGGCGCGGTGAGTATGCAAAAATCAGATTCAAAAATTTCCCCGTTAATGGTTTGCACAATTACTTTGTCGCTGCGCGCGTCAATCAAAACTACGCGCGCGTTGAGTCGCACATCCGGCAATGTCGCCGCCATTGCGCGTGGCAGTTGGTCATTGCCGCCACGAATGCGATACGACTTGAAGTCGGCGCGCGGGTCGCTGTAGTAGAGCGCCGCGTTGCGCGCCAAATCGAGAAGCGAAAAATTTTCCACTTCCACGGTGTACTCGGTGCGCATGCGCGATTCAAAACCAAGTTTTGCATGTGGATTAATATCCAGCGTCGCCAGCCATTGCGCCACGGACTGCTCGTCCAGCGCCCGAGCGTTTTGCCCACTATTCGGTCGCGCCGCATCTGGAAGCTGGTCGGCCAATTTGGCGACTGCCTCCCAGAGACGTTCGGACTCGGCTTCAAAGTCGAAGCCCCAATATTTTGAGTCGTCCGTGAAACCTGCACGGCCATCAAAGAACGCAAAATATTTTGCGCTGGCGTTCCAACTGACATCCAGCACGTCGAGAGTCAAATTAAATTGTTTGCACAGTGAAATTAATCGCTCGTGAAAATCTTCGATAAACTCGCCGCCCGCTTCGGCGATTTGTCTGTGGGCGAAGTTGCGGTTCGTCAGCACGCGTCCGCCCACGCGGTCAGCGGATTCGAGCACCGTGACTTTGTGCCCGGCGCGGTGTAATTCAAGCGCGGCGGCGAGTCCCGCCAGGCCTGCGCCGATGATGGTGATGGATTTTGTCATGGGGAAAAAGAGAGTAGAGAACGGAGAGTAGTGATTAGGTGGTGGAAAAGTACACGGGACTCAAGGTCCCGTGTTGACGTTCGACTCTGCGATTACTTCTTTCTTCTTTCGTTCTTTCTTCACCTTCACGGGTTGCGTTTCAGGGAGCGTCATCGGCGTGGAGGCGATGGCCTCAGCCTGAGCCGCCTCACCAGGCGTCGACTCGGGAGCCGCATCGAGGTCCAGCTCGACGCGTTCTTCCATGCGGATTTGTCCGCGTAGGAAGGCGCCCTCTTCGGTGACGAAGGCAGTCGTGACCACGTCGCCCCACACACGGCCACTGCCGCGAATTTCCAGTTTTTGGGTGGTGATGTTTCCGCGCACCGCGCCCGCCACAATGACGGCATTCGCGCGGATGTTTTCGCAGGTGACGCGCCCCGTCTCGCCGACGACGAGCATGCCGCGCAGGGCGATCTCGCCCTCAAAGGCGCCCTCCACGCGCACGCCGCCCGAGCCGTTGATCGAGCCGTGCCAGATCAGGCCCGAGCCGAGCACGGAGGTGATGCGTTCGACGGCTTGAATGGGTTGGGTTGTTTCGGCGGGGGTGATGTTGCGTTTGAACATATGTCAATTCTACCGTAAGAAGGCGGCTTGGAAAAATTTGGGCAGAGTTCTTTTTAACACGAAGGACACAAAGGGCACGAAGGCAACTCAAAAGGCCTGGCGTTTTTTGCGTCTTGGCGATGAAAATTTAGAGAGTCGCTGGGGAATCTATGGTAAAATTTCGCGGCTCCCGTCCAACTTTTGGGCGGGGCACATTTTGCCAGAGCGGGCAATATACGCTCAAATTCTCACGCTCCTGGACTTGCCGATGCGTGCCGCGGACCGAATGGACGCGGTGATCGGCGGGGATGAACGGAGCAGTGGTGAACGCAAGGAGTAAACCCCTATGGCCCCAGTTTCCATGAAGGCCCTGCTTGAGAGCGGCGTCCATTTCGGACATCGCACAAACAAGTGGGACCCGCGTATGAAGCCGTACATCTTTACAGAGCGCAACGGCATTCATATCATCGACCTGCAACAGACCGTCAAGTTGCTCAATTTTTCGTTTAACGTGATTCGTGACGAAGTCGCCAAGGGCGGCACGGTGCTCTTCGTGGGCACCAAGCGTCAGGCGCAAGAGACAGTGAAAGAGGAAGCCACGCGCGCCGGCATGCCTTACGTCACCGAGCGCTGGTTGGGCGGCATGCTCACCAACTGGTCTACCATGCATGCCCGTATTCAAGAACTCGACCGCCTCGAGGGTTTGCGCGATAGCGGCGAGATTAACCGGCTGACGAAAAAAGAAGGCTTGTTAATTGGCCGCGAAATCATCCGCTTGCTCACGCGCCTTTCAGGTATCCGCGCTATGAAGCGCGTGCCAACCCTCGTGTTCATCGTGGACGTGGGCCGCGAATTGGCGGCTGTGCACGAAGCTAACATGTTGAAAATTCCGATCGTGGCGCTCGTCGACACGAACTGCAATCCCCAAGCGATCGATTATGTGATTCCCTCCAACGATGACGCCATCCGCGCGATCAAGTTGTTGGTGGCCCGTGTGGCAGATGCTGTGCTCGAAGGCAAGGCCATGCGCAAGGACGAAGAGCCGATGGGCGAATCTGCTCCGATGGCTGAATCCGCTATGGGCGCGGACTCGCGACCGGCGAAGCAATCCAAGCCGCGCAAAGGCCCGCGTGTTGTTGAAGCCGCGAATGTGGACGAAGTCAGTGAAGGCGATTTGTTGGGCGAATCCACTTTGGCGAAATTGCATCCGGTGAAGAAGCCCGCTGAAGTGGCCGACGCGCTGATGGCTGAGACGAAAACCGAAGCGCAGACAGAAGACGTCCCCGCTCCTGCCGCGCCGACAGCGGACGCGCAAACCCCGGCAGAAACCCCGGCCGTTGCCGACGCCCCGAGCGAAGAAACCCCCGCCGCCGAAGCTGGCGCGTAGACGAAAAAATTAATAAGAGGAACGAACGCATGGAAATTACGACTGAGATGATTAAAGAATTGCGCGCCGCCACTGGCGCGGGCATGCTGGATGTGCGCAAGGCGCTCCAGGATGCCGACGGCGATTTTCAAAAAGCCGTGGACTTTTTGCGCGAGAAGGGCATGGCCACCGCGGCCAAGCGCGCGGACCGCGACGCGTCGAACGGCATTGTTGAAATGTATTCGCACGGCGGCGGACGCGTGGGCGTGATGGTTGAAGTGAATTGCGAAACGGACTTCGTTGCCCGCTCTGAGAAGTTCCGCAATCTGGCGCATGAGATCGCTTTGCAGATCGCGGCCAGCGCGCCGCGTTATGTGCGCGAGAATGAAGTGCCGCAAGCCGAGTTGGATCACGAAGCCGAGATTGCGCGCGCACGCGCCAAAGAGGAAGGCAAGCCCGAGGCTGTGACCGAGAAGATCGTGACGGGTCGCGTGGAGAAATATAAGGATGAAGTGGTGCTGATGCGTCAGGCCTACATCCGCGACGAAGGACTTAATATCGAAAAGCTCATCCTCCAAAATATTGCCGTCATCGGCGAGAGCATTATCGTCCGCCGTTTCCAGCGTTGGGAACTGGGCGAGAAACTGGGCGATTAGTTTTAAGGCCAACCGTGAGGTTGGCCTTTTTTCTAAATTAAGAACGTTAACCACAGATCATTGCACTGCAAAAACCTTTCCACCGCGAAGACCGCTAAGAGCGCCAAGAAATTCGGAAGGATTTTAAAATTTCAAGCGGAGAATCTTCAAGAAAACCTTCGCGGTTTTTATTTTTTCTTCGCGACCTTCGCCTCTTCGCGGTAAAGATTTCCGCTGGCAGTAGACTCGTTGGTGTAACTTGTGGCAAAAAAGATTTATGCAAGAGGCCTATAATACTGGCCAAGTATCAAGCATTGAATTATTAGATGTATGAATAAGGAGAAACCATGCCAGACTTAAAATTCAAACGTATTTTGCTTAAGCTCAGCGGGGAGGCGCTCGCGGACGAGGACGGCCACGGCATCAACACGCATGAAGTCGAGGCGATTGCCGCCCGTATTAAAGAAGTGCACCGCATGGGCGTGGAGGTGGCCATCGTCATTGGCGCGGGCAACATGTGGCGCGGCAAGCAAGGACTCGAGCGCGGCATGGACCGCGCCACCGCAGACTACATGGGCATGCTCGGCACGGTGATGAACTCCCTCGCGCTCATGGACGCCCTCGAGCGGGACGGGCTTTCGACGCGCGTGATGACCGCCATTGAAATGCGCGCCATCGCCGAGCCATACATCCGTCGCCGTGCCATGCACCATCTCGAAAAGGGACTCGTCGTCATCTTCGGCGCGGGCACGGGCAACCCATATTTTTCCACCGACACCGCCGCCGCTTTGCGCGCCACCGAGATTGGCGCGGACGTGGTCATCAAGGCCACCAAGGTGGACGGCGTTTATGACGCAGACCCCAAGAAAAATAAGAACGCTAAAATGTTCGACACGCTCACATACATGGAGGTGCTCAATCGCGGCCTCGAAGTAATGGACAAGACCGCCATCACCCTGTGCATGGAAAATCACATGCCCATCATGGTGCTCAACCTGTGGGACTCGACCGCGCTGTTGAGCGCCTTGCGCGGCGAAAAAGTTGGCACACTCGTGACAGCATAGCAGGCTCAGGAGACTCTCAAACCGCCATAAAAAACTCTCAAGAATTCGGTTTTGGTGGCAATTTTCTAAGTTTTAGTGTATCCTTACCAACACCATTTTATGGAGACCCATATGATTAAAGACATGCTCAAAGACGCAGAATCAAGAATGCACGGCGCAATTCACGCGCTCGAAGAAAACCTCGCCACTGTCCGTACCGGGCGCGCCAGCCCATCTTTGGTGGAGCGCTTGATGGTCATGTATTACGAAACGCCCACCCCGTTGATTCAGCTAGCCACCATCTCCGCGCCTGAGCCGCGCACCATCCAAATCAAACCTTTTGATGCCACGTCAATCAAAGATATTGAAAAAGCCATTTCCCAATCAGACCTGGGCTTGAACCCGAACAACGATGGCAAGACCATTCACCTCAACCTGCCTCCTCTCAATGAAGAGCGCCGCCGCGATCTGGTCAAACTTGTCCACACGCGGCTGGAAGATGCGCGCATTGCCGTGCGCAACATCCGCCGCGACGCGCACAACGACATGCGCGACTTCGAGAAAGAAAAGCTGGTCACCGAAGATGAACTCAAACGCGGTGAAGACGACCTGCAAAAACTGACCGACAAATTTGTGGAAGACATTAACAAGCACGGCCACAACAAAGAAAAAGAAATCATGGAAGTGTAATTGCGAGTCTCTCGTAATTCTCCCCGCGCATGACAATCCCCGCCCTTGCGATTCCCGCCGAAAAACTGCCTCGCCACGTCGCCATGATCATGGACGGCAATGGCCGCTGGGCCATTCAACGCGGCTACCCGCGTCTGGCTGGGCACAAGGCCGGCACTGAAAATTTGCGTCGAGTTATTCGCTCCACCGTGGAGTTCGGCATTAAGTACCTCACCATTTACGCCTTCTCCACCGAAAACTGGGGACGCCCGCCCGAAGAAGTGATGGGACTCATGCGCATCCTCGAAGATGTGATTGATCGCGAGCTGGCCGAACTCAGTAAAGAGGGCGTGCAGTTGCGTCACATTGGGCGGCTCGAGCGTCTGGCTCCAAAAATTCAGTCCAAGGTTTTGCAAGCCGTCGAGTTGACCAAACACAATGACCGCCTAGTGCTCAACGTCGCCTTTAATTATGGCGGACGCGATGAAATTGTGCAAGCCATCCAGCGCATCATCAAAGACGGCGTGCCCATCAGCGAAGTCAGCGACCAACTCGTCAGCCGCTATCTTTACACTGCCGGCGTACCCGACCCCGATTTAATTATCCGTACCTCCGGCGAATTGCGCGTCAGCAATTTTTTAATCTGGCAGGCCGCCTACGCCGAGTGGTACATCACGCCCACTTTTTGGCCCGATTTTGATAAAGAAGAATATCGCCACGCGCTCGAAACCTTCGCCAATCGTGATCGTCGCTTTGGCGGCGTTGCACCTGTGGCGCTGGGCAAGGGCAGCAATGCTTAGGCGCAGTATCACCGCATTAATTTTATTGTCCATTGCCATTCCAGTTATTCTGGCCGGCGGCATTTACATCTTTCTATTTCTTGGATTTTTCATCGTCGTGGCTTCATGGGAATATTTACAAATGTTCCGCGCCGCGAAATCTGAGCCTTCGCCGCTGATTCTCGTCGGCGGGACCTTCGCCCTCATTGTGACGCGTCGTTACTTCCCCGAGGCGGCTGAAGCGACATTGACTCTGCTCGTGCTGACGGCCATGACAGTCCACCTGCTCGCCTACGAGCGCGGACGCGAACTGGCCGGCACCGATTTTGCTGTGACGGTCGGCGGCTTCGTCTACCTCGGCTGGGTGGGCGCGTACCTGCTGGACTTGCGCGAACTGCCAAACGGCCAATGGTGGCTGTTGTTCGTCCTGCCCTGCGTGTGGGTCGCTGACTCGTTTGCTTATTTTGTTGGCTCAAAATTTGGCACCCACAAAATGACTCCGCGCCTCAGCCCCAAAAAATCGTGGGAGGGATATTTCGCTGGCATCCTCACCGGGACTCTATTTGGAGTTGCGTTTGCTCAATATGGCCCGCTGGAGTTCAGCGTTTTGCAGGGCGCGCTGTTTGGTTTAATGCTCAGCACGCTCACCACCCTCGGCGACCTGGGCGAGTCGCTTTTAAAACGCCAGGGCGGAGTAAAAGACTCGGGGACGTTTATCCCCGGCCACGGCGGGGCGTTCGACCGCATCGATTCGCTCATCTGGGCCGCCGCCCTCGGCGTCTTCTGGATCCGCTGGTTCTTATTAAAGTAATGCGACATTCATGTCGTGTTACCCATCGCTTTTTCTGTTCGAGATAAAATATATTTCACTTCGCGCTCTTCCTTTCTTCGCGGTGAAAAAGACTGGAGAAAAATTTTGGAAACCATTCCCACTCGCAATCTCGCCCTCGATCTTGTGCGCGTCACCGAAGCCGCCGCGTTGGCTTCTGGTCGCTTCATGGGTCGCGGTGACAAACTCGCCGCTGACCACGCCGCCGTGGAGGCCATGCGCCTCGTTTTGCGCTCGGTGGACATGAACGGAATTATCGTCATTGGCGAGGGCGAAAAGGATAAGGCCCCGATGCTCTACAACGGCGAGAAAGTGGGCAACGGCTCATTGCCGGACCTGGATGTGGCTGTGGACCCAATTGACGGGACTCGCCCGCTTGCGTTTGGTCGCGCCAATTCCATTTCGGCGGTGGCGCTTGCTCCGCGTGGAACGATGTTTGACCCCGGCCCGTTTGTTTATATGAACAAGATCGCGGTTGGCCCCGAGGCCAAGGGACGCATCAACATCGAAAAATCGATCACCGAAAATTTGCGCGCGATTGCCAAAGCCAAAGGCAAGGACGTCTCTGACTTGACCACCATCATCCTTGACCGCGAACGTCACAATGACATGATCGCCGAGATTCGTCGCGCTGGCGCGCGCATCCGCCAGATCGCTGATGGCGACGTGGGCGCCGCGCTGATGACGGCCTGGCCCGACACGGGCGTGGACGTGCTCTTCGGCATTGGCGGCACTCCCGAGGGCGTGTTGACCGCCTGCGCATTGCGCGCCATGGGCGGCGAGATTCAAGGCAAACTCTACGCGCGCGACGATGCCGAAATGCAGCGCGGCATTGAGATGGGCTATGACTTTGAGAAAGTGCTCACCATGGACGATCTTGTCTCCTCCGAGGATGTCTTCTTTGCCGCCACCGGCATCACCGACGGCGAACTTTTGCACGGCGTGCGCTATTATGGCGACGGCGCGGCGACAGACAGCCTCGTCGTGCGCGGCCTGACTGGGACGGTAAGGCAGATTAAGGCGCATCATCATATCGACAAATTGAACTCGCTGACAACGTTGTAGATGCGGTTGCCCCAAAGGGGGGCTTCGCACAAACCGCCTCAACCATCACAAAGTCCACCTTCGTGGACTCAACAGCCGACGAAGGTCGGCTTCGTAGTTGTAGTGGCGGTTTCAACCGCCCACACTTGCCATCCACCAAGATTCAAAATCTCGCTTGACACTGCTCCCCCTTGCTTATATAATGCCGTTCGCATTCCTCGCTAGCTCAATCGGCAGAGCGAGCGGCTGTTAACCGCTAGGTTAGAGGTTCAAGTCCTCTGCGAGGAGCTAAAACGGAACCCTCCAATTTGGAGGGTTTTTTGTTTGGTTAAAGAGCGACTCAGGAGGCGATTCGGAAATTTGTAGGGCGGGCACGCAAATATTACTGAAGTACAAACGGTGTCTTTTTAGGATTTACGCTCATGTTCCATAGTGATAACCACGTTCCCCTTTTTATGCCCTGCGTCCACATAGCGATGCGCCTCGGCGATTCGTTCGAGTGGATAACTTCTATCAATGACTGGTTTTATCTTCCCC
>VFKQ01000110.1 GCA_009885445.1 Anaerolineaceae bacterium
AATAGAGCTTGCTCCTTGCGCCGTCCTCGGCGCAAGATTTACTCGCAAAACGCCGCCGAGGACGGCGGCTTGAGCCTATGTAATTTAGACTTCATGTACGGTAGAGAAACTCACCTTACACAAACTCACTTGTTTACCACAGAGTGCGCAAGCGCACAGAGAAAATCTTGAGAAAAACTCATAAATCTCTGTGCGCTCTGTGGCTAAGTGCGTAAGATGAGCAAATATAGCAACCTTCGCAGACTTCCTTTCTTCGCGGTGAAAAAACTTTTTGCCCGTAACGACTCTCATGCCCGACTCCCCCACCATCTTCTCCATCACCGAGCAGGAGATTGACATCAATCTCCTGCTCGAAAAAATTACGCTCACCTCCACCGGCGCGGCGGCTATCTTCACCGGCATGGTGCGCGGACAAACTTCGCGTGGCGATGCACACGAAACCACGTATCTCGAATATGAATCCTACAAGCCGATGGCCGAAGAAAAAATGAAACAAGTGGCTGATGAAATCCGCGCGCGCTGGCCGAGCGTGGAAGGTATCGCCATTGTGCAACGCGTCGGCAAACTTTATCCGCGCACGCCCACGGTGCTGATCGCCTGCACCGCCGCGCACCGCGACACGGGCGTTTTTGAGGCCGCGCGTTATGGCATAGACCGTCTGAAAGAAATTGTGCCGGTTTGGAAGAAAGAATTTAAACCAGACGGCGAAGAATGGATTGAGGGGGAATATATCCCCAAGCCGGGCGAATAGCCGCGCAAACGAAGTACAAGAAAAAACCAGCCACTGATTACACGGATTTTCACGGATTGTTTCAAAATCAGTGGCAATCCGTGTAATCAGTGGCTAAGAATTTGTGTCACGTTCCCGAAACTCCCCCACGCAACAGGGTTAAGTCATCAGTACAAAATATTCCAGTGGAGATGAAAATGAAAAAGTTTTTGAAGTTCCTAAAAAACGCGCTAATCACAATCCTCGTTCTCGCCCTCGTCTTGGGCGCTGGAGGGTTCTACATGTTCCGCTCCTACATCCCCACCAAAATTTCGCCGCGCTCCTTCCCGCAAATTGACGGCGAATTGAGCATGCCCGGCCTCGACGGCCCCGTGGATATTTATCGCGACGCGATGGGCATTCCGCACATTTACGCAAGCACCGAGCACGACCTATTCTTCGCGCAAGGCTACGTCCACGCGCAGGACAGATTCTGGCAGATGGATTTCTGGCGACACATCGGCTCTGCTCGCCTGGCCGAAATGTTCCCCTCTGAAGTGGATACCGACGCCTTCCTGCGCACTCTCGGCTGGCGGCAAATCGCCGAGCAGGAATGGCAATACCTTTCCCCCGATTCGCAAAAAATTCTCGCCTCGTATAGCGACGGCGTCAACGCCTACCTCGCTGACCATCACGGAGATGCTGTCAGCCTCGAATATTCCATCCTCAAACTGCTCAACGCCGATTATCAAATCGAAGAGTGGACACCCATCCATACCCTCACCTGGGCCAAAGCCATGGCCTGGGATTTGCGCGGCAACATGGGCGATGAAATCGAGCGCGCCATTTTGCTCAAAACCCTCACGCCCGAGCAAGTCGATCAACTCTTCCCGCCCTATCCAAAAGATCACCCTGTGATGGTGGATGAATTATCTGTTCAAAGCGGAACTTCAAATAGCACTTCAGATTTTGCGATTTCAACCTTCGACTTTTCTCAGCTACCCCTGGCCGCTGTCTTGCGAAACGCCTCTTTGCTCGACCCCGTGCTGGGTGAGGCTGACCGGGGAATTGGTTCAAACTCCTGGGCCCTCTCCGGCAAGTTGACGTCAACCGGCATGCCGTTCATCACCAACGACCCTCACCTGAGCAGTCAGATGCCATCCATCTGGTATCAAATTGATTTGCAATGCGTGCCCAAAACTGACGAGTGTCCTTACACCGTGGCTGGCTTTTCATTCGCGGGCGTACCAGGTGTCATCATCGGTCATAACGAGCGCATCGCCTGGAGCGTTACCAACACCGGCCCGGACGTGATGGACTTGTTCATTGAACGAGTCAACCCTGAGAACCCGAATCAATATGAAGTGAACGGCAAATGGGTGGATTTTGAAACCCGCGAGGAAGTGATTCAAGTTGCGGGGGGCGAACCCGTTACGGTCACGGTCCGCTCGACGCGTCATGGGCCGGTCATCTCTGATTCGTACGGTCCGCTCAAAGATGTGGGCGATCCTGAAGATGCAGAATTTGTCCCCTTCAAAGACGAAGCCGGCATAGACCTACCAGAGCAATACGTCATCGCCCTCAGTTGGACGGCGCTCGAACCCTCTCCTATTTTCGAATCAATTTGGAAGTTGGACAAGGCTCAAAACTGGGACGACTTCCGCGATGCCGCGCGCACCTTCAACGTGCCAGCGCAGAATCTTTTATATGCAGACGTGGACGGCAACATCGGCTATCAGCAACCCGGCTGGATTCCGATGCGCAAAAATGGCGACGGCCGTTTCCCCGTCCCCGGCTGGACGGACGATTACGAATGGACGGGTTATATTCCCTTCAATGAACTTCCCTTCGTCTTCAACCCCGAAGTGGGTTATATCGCCACGGCCAACAACCAGACTCATCCTTTTGACTACCCCTACCTGATTGCAACCGACTTCGATTATGGCTTCCGTGCTGAGCGCGTGGTGGAGATGATCGAAAATGCACCCGGAAAAATCGACATCGCTTACCTTCAGTCCATGCAGGGCGATGCCAAAGACCTCGGCGCCGAGGCCCTGCTCCCTTATCTTTTAGATTTGGATTGGCAGGTTGGCACAACCAATCAAGTCGCCGCAGTGGACATGCTCAGAAGCTGGGACTATCAAAGCACCGCCGACTCGCAAACTGCGGCAATCTATCAAACCTTCTGGTGGCATCTCGTGCAAAACACCTTCAACGATGACCTGCCCGAAGATTACTGGCCGGATGGCGGCGATCGTAATTTTGAAGTCATGCGCAACCTGGTGCAAACTCCCGATGACTTTTTCTGGGACGACAAGTCCACGCCGGATGTTGTCGAAGCGCGCGATGATATTTTTGCGGCGTCGCTGATTGAGGCTGTTGCTCAACTTGAAGAAGAACACGGAACAGACTCCGCCACATGGCCGACATGGGGCGAACTGCACACCGTCACCTTCATCAACGGCACTCTGGGCGAGTCGGGGATTGCGCCGCTGGAGAATCTCTTCAATCGTGGGCCGTACCAAACTGGCGGCGGCAAGAGCATCGTCAACGCCACGGGCTGGGACATTGGCGTCAGCTTTGAAATTGACTGGCTCCCCTCGATGCGCATGATCGTGGACTTGAGCAACTTGAACAACTCACTCAGCGTCCACACCACGGGTGAGTCGGGTCATGCTTATCAT
>VFKQ01000325.1 GCA_009885445.1 Anaerolineaceae bacterium
GCGGGCGAAGTCGTCGGTTATCTCGGCCCAAATGGATCGGGCAAGACCACCACGATTCGGATGCTGCTCGGCCTGCTGACTCCCAGCGACGGATCGGCCACTGTGCTCGGCTACGACGTTTTTAAAGAAGCCGAACAAGTCCGCGCTCGGGCCGGGTACATGAGCCAGAAATTTGCACTGTACGACGATTTAACCGCGCAGGAAAACCTGACGTTTTACGGCGGCGTCTACGGCATTCGCGACAAAGCGCGCATCGCGCGGACCATGGAGCTGGTCGGGCTGACCGGGCACGAGTCCACCCTGACGCACTCGCTCTCGGCGGGTTGGCGGCAAAGACTCGCGCTGGGCATTGCCCTCGTCCACGAGCCAAAACTTCTATTCCTGGACGAACCCACCAGCGGAGTCGACCCGTCAGCTCGCCGCGCCTTCTGGGATTTAATCTACGAGCTGGCCGAAGGCGGGACGACCATCCTCGTCACCACGCACTACATGGACGAAGCAGAATATTGTGAGCGCGTGGGCGTGATGCGCGCCGGAAAATTATTGGCCATGGACACGCCGACGAATTTGAAGAAGTCCGTCATTCGGGGTGACGTGTGGGAGGTCTTTGCGAACCCGCTCGAGGTCGGACTCGAAGCGCTGACTCAGGTGGCGGGAGTCCAGCGTGTGGGGCTGGCGGGCGACCACTTGCGCACGATCAGCCACGAGGTCCGCCCTGAGGCGTTGGCTGAGGCGCTGACTCGCGCGGGAGTCGTCGTCGAAAAAATCGAGCGCGGCGAAGCAACACTTGAGGATGTCTTCCTCTCGCTGGCGAAGGATTAGCAAATGACGGTCACTTTGGAAGTGACCGTCATTTTTTATCGGGGATATAATTGCCGCATTCAACTCACGAGGAGCCTGCATGCCCGAACAATTTACTTTCGGCGGTGACATCGTCTGGCGACCCACGCCCGAGCACATTGAGCGCGCGCATCTGACGGCCTTTATGCGCCAGAACGGAATTGCGGACTTCGATGCGCTGATGACTCGCTCCACCGCAGATGTGGAATGGTTCACTGATGCGGTGCTGAAATATTTAGACATTGAATTTTACAAACCGTATTCACAAGCAGTGGATTTAAGCGGCGGCATTCAATTGCCGAAGTGGTGCGTGGGTGGGGAGATGAACATTGTGCATAATTGTGTGGATAAGTATCAGTCATCAGTGAGCAGTGATCAGTTATCAGTGGTTTGGGAAGGGGAGGAAGGCGTGACCAAGTCGCTGACCTACAAAGAACTTTATGAACAAGTGAATCAGGCCGCGAACGCGTTGCGCTCGCTGGGACTCGGCAAAGGCGACGCAGTGGGAATTTTCATGCCGATGGTGCCCGAGATTGTGGTGGCTTTGCTGGCGATTGCCAAAATTGGCGGAATTATCTTGCCCCTTTTTTCGGGCTACGGCGCGGGCGCGGTCGTCAGCCGCATGAACGATGCCGATGCGAAGGCGCTCTTTACTGCGGACGGTTCCTTTCGGCGCGGCAAACCCGTGGAGATGAAGTCCGTTGCGGACGAGGCGGCGGAGCAGATTCCCACGCTGAAGCACATGATCGTTTTGAAACGCACCGGGCAATCAGTAAAGATGAAAGAAGAGAGAGATTATTGGTGGCACGAGTTGGTTTTGTCGCAACCTAAAGAAGCGCAAACCGAAAAAACTTCAGCCGAAGATACGCTGATGCTCATTTACACGTCGGGTACAACCGGCAAGCCCAAGGGCGCAGTGCACACGCATTGCGGATTCCCCGTCAAGGCCGCGCAGGATATGGCCTTTGGCACCGACGTCCATGGGTGGTCTCGATACGCAGAGAACGCTACTCAACCACCAGATGTAATTTATTGGATGACCGATATGGGCTGGATGATGGGGCCGTGGCTGGTGTTTGGGACTCTGATTCTGGGTGCGACACTTTTTCTCTACGACGGCGCGCCTGACTTTCCTGCACCTGACCGTTTGTGGTCACTGGTGGAGCGGCATAAAATTAATCAAATGGGAGTCTCGCCGACGTTGATTCGCTCGCTGATTCCGCACGGCGAAGAGCAATTCAACAAATATGATTTGTCATCGCTGAAATGTTTTGCGTCCACGGGCGAGCCGTGGAATCCCGAGCCGTGGAAGTGGCTCTTCGAGAAGGTCGGCGGCGGGACACGTCCGATCATCAACTATTCGGGCGGGACCGAAATTTCGGGCGGCATCGTCATGGGCAATCCGATTCTGCCGCTCAAGCCCTGTGCGTTTTCCGCGCCCTGCCCGGGCATCGCCGCGGACATCTGTGATGAAAACGGGAAATCGATTCGCAACGCGGTTGGCGAGCTGGTCATCAAGAGTCCGTGGATCGGGATGACGCGTGGATTTTGGAAGGACAGTCAACGTTATCTCGACACGTACTGGTCACGCTGGCCGAACGTGTGGGTGCA
>VFKQ01000194.1 GCA_009885445.1 Anaerolineaceae bacterium
AAGAGGAAGGCATTGTTGTCGGAGGCGGCGCCAGCGTACAAGTACAGGTTATTGCCTGTGCCGGTGGCGTTGTCCGCCAGATATTGACCCATGGCGGCGCCCACAGAAACGCTGTCGAATGTGACATAGAAATCAACAGCCTCGGTGTCACGGATCAAACGGTCATACGAAATCACCTTCACGCCAGCGGCGCGGGCCGCTTCAGCGGCGGCGCCAGCGGCGGCGCCATCTTGCGGAGTGATGATGATTACTTTGACGCCCTTGGTGATCAAGGACTCAACATTGGCTTTTTCCTTGGCAGAGTCGCCCTCGCTGAAGAGGAGCTCGACATCGTAGCCAGCGGAGGTCAAAGCCGCTTTGAAGCGGGTTTCGTCCTGCACCCAGCGTGGTTCATTTTTTGTGGGCAGGATGATACCGACCTTGAGTTTGGTTTCGGCGGTCGGTTTGGTGCCGCAAGCGGCGAGCGCCATCGAGGCGATCGCCAAAATGCTCAACAGAGTAAACAGCTTTTTATTCATTCTTCTCTCCGGTTTCATTTGTTTATTGATGGATGGTTTGAACGACATTTGGGACTAACTGAATTTTTTTTGGTTACTGCAATCACCTCCTTTGAATACTCATGGGTCTGGATAATACATCGTCAACAACGATGGCGATGGCCCCGATCAAACTTGCGTCTGGCCCAAAAGCGGATAATTGCACTTCAACTTTCCGGTCAATTTTAGGGATAAATGAATGTTGCATGATGGTTTCGTTTATTCCCGGGATAAGATATTCACCCACAATGCTGAGTGGGCCGCCGAGTATGATCTTTTCAGGGTTGAGGATGTTGATCAAACCCGCAAATCCTTTACCCATGGCATGACTGGCCTCTGCTAAAGACTCAATTGCGTCCGCGTCCCCCATGTCTGCGGCTTGCTTGATTAGCGATATCGAAAGCCGCGCGCCATTTTCTGACATGAGTTTTGGAATAATGCGGTTGTGTCCCTTTTCCAGCCGGGTTTGCACGTGCTGGATGATTGACGATTGGTTGGCGTAGGTTTCCCAGCATCCCCGATTGCCACAATGACATATTGTCTGTGTCGGCTCGGCCATGATCGGGGAGTGGCCAATCTCTCCTGCGAAACCATTCTTGCCGCGATACAAATGCCCATCCAGGAATAATCCGCTTCCAATTCCAACGCCGGCAAAGATAAAAATAAAATCTCCGCTTTCCCGCGCGCTTCCAAATAAATGCTCTGCCACCGCCGCGGCATTCGCATCATTTTCGACAAAGGTATCCAGTTTTGTATATTCAGAAAATATTCTTTTGAAGGGCACATTTTGCCAGTGTAGATTTGGAGCGAAAATCAAAGTTCCTTCATTCAAGTCTACACTGCCGGGTGTGGACAGGCCCAGACCCAAAAAGCGCGAGACCTCATTTTTGTTGACGGTCATTGCCTCTTCAACGATTCTCAAGGTTTGGTCGAGCATTTTGTTCTGATCTTCTGCGGGGTTCGTATCTTCTTTGCGCTTCCATAAAATTTTGCCCAGCAAATCTGTCACAGCCACCG
Source organism: Anaerolineaceae bacterium (assembly GCA_009885445.1). Taxonomy (GTDB): domain Bacteria; phylum Chloroflexota; class Anaerolineae; order Anaerolineales; family Villigracilaceae; genus Denitrolinea. The sequence continues at coordinate 1,554 of VFKQ01000194.1, forward strand.
AAACAAAATCCACGCCGAGTTGCACGCCAATAATCATCCCAGCTTTTGGGTCAATTTCGAGCCAGGTGGCCGGACGGCCTGCGCCTACAGAATTGATTCCGGTTTCATGTACAAGGCCGCGTGTGATTAACTCGTCCACCAGACTCGAAACTGTGGATTTATTCAGGCCCCCGCTTATAGCAATCTGTGTGCGAGAAATAGGCGCGCGTTGATGAATCAGTCGCAACACGGATGACAGGTTTATTTCGCGCACAAATAGTTGGTCTGACAGAGTTTTAGTCATACAATTAGTTTGTTGGAGCAACAAACTAATTGTATCTAAGGCGGGGATTTTGTCAACTGAAATATTAATGGCAAAATCTAGCCCAAACCCCCTTCCTCAGGGATTCCTTTATTAGACCTCTTGCATAGGCTATTTTTTGCCACGGATTTCACTGATTTTCACGGAGCTATCTAAAGAATCTGTGCGCGAGGCGTCCGTGTAATCCGTGGCAAAGATTTTTTCTACGAAAAGTGTGTACCGGTTTCGCCGCGCAAAGCCTTGAGCATGTTATCGGGGTTGGTGACCAGCGCTTTCTTGCCGCCGCGTTCAAGGAAGTACAGAATGGCCTTGATCTTGGGCTCCATGCTTCCCTTCCCAAACTGACCCTCGGCCAGATATTTTTTCGCGTCTGCGATGGAGAGCGTGTCCAGCCACTGCACATTGGGCTTGTTGAAATTGATCGCCACCTTTTCCACTTCGGTGGCGATGATAAAACTATCCGCGCCGATGCTGGATGCAAAAAGCGCCGATGCTAGGTCTTTATCGATCACCGCTTCGACGCCTTCGATCTCGCCTTTGGCGTTTTCGATGACGGGGATTCCGCCTCCGCCCACGCCGACAACGGTGAAGCCCGCTCCGACGAGCGACAGAATCGCGTCCTGTTGCAGAATTTTTATCGGCATGGGCGAAGCCACGACACGCCGCCAGCCGCGGCCCGCGTCCTCCATCACCACCCATCCGTCTTTGTCGCGATGTTGAAGCGCAGTTTTTTCATCCATGAACGAGCCGATGGGTTTGCTGGGATTCTTGAAGGCCGGGTCGTTCTTATCCACCAGCGTTTCGGTCACCACGGTCACAGCCTGATTGTTCATGCCGCGTTTCTTAAATTCATTTTGTAACGAGGTCTGAAACATGTAACCAATGGAACCCTGCGTGTTCGACCCTGCGTAGTCCAAAGGAATCGGGTGAACTTCGCCGATGGATAATTCGGAACGGCGCAGGATAAACCCAACCTGTGGACCGTTTCCGTGCGTGACGATGACATCCCATCCATTTTGAATCATGTCCACGATATATGGCATGGTGATGCACACCGCCTCATATTGATCGGGCAACGACTCTTTGCCCCTCTCGCGAATCAGCGCGTTACCGCCGACCGCCACCACTGCAAGTTTTCTTTTGTCTGCCATGTTGATTCTCCTTAAAAATTTTTTGCGATTGCGTTAATCGCCTGCGTAAAACATTCCAGCGGAGCGCGGGTGATGCCCGCGCCCACCTGACCAACGCCCGCGTCCTTGTGCGCGATGCCGGTGTTGATCACGGGTTGGATTCCAGTGTCCACCACTTTGCGCGCGTCAATGCCTGCGGGCGAGCCGTTGAAATTAAGTTGTGGAAGTGTGAAGCCGCCATGCACGCCCAATGTAATATGAAGCATCTCGCGTGTGTAAGCGATCGCGTCTTGCGGTGTGCCGCCGACAAACTGCACAATCGCGGG
>VFKQ01000016.1 GCA_009885445.1 Anaerolineaceae bacterium
CGCCTCTTTCCTCGCTCTAAGCGGGTGCGCCCTGCCCGGGGCCGCGTCCTACCCGACAGCGATTCCGCCCGAGTTCCTGCCGACGGCGATTTACCAAACTGCGCTCGCGGCGATTGCCACCCATCAAGCGCTGACTCCCTCGCTGACCGTTGCGCCGACTCTCGTCCCCTCGTTGACGCCCACGTTAACCCTCACGCCGATTCCCACCATCACCGAAACGCCGACGGGAATCCCGCCTGCGCCGGACGCGTCCATTTACATCGCCGCACCCGGCCCGATGTCCAAGGTGGCTTCGCCCATTAATTTGCGCATGAATGTCGTCGCCGGTGAGACTCAACTTATCCACATTGATTTGATCGGCCAGGATAGCGGACTGCTCTTTAGTTATATCGAGCGCGTCGAAGCCGTCGCGCCCACGCCGGCGTACGTGAACATCAAAATTAATTTTGAATTGCGCGCTGTCTCAGAGCTGGCCCGCTTACAAGTCAGCACTGTGGACCGTGCCGGACGCATCGAGTCGCTGTCGTCCACGTATCTGATTTTGCTGTCTGTGGGGGAGAGTCTGATCAATCCGCCGCCGGCCCCCTTCGAGCGCGTTGTCGTTTTCGCGCCGTCGCCAGAAGCGCAAATCGTGGGTGGTGTGCTCGTCATCGAGGGCGCGTACTGGCCGGTCAACAATGACCTCTTCGTGCTTGAACTGCTCGACGAAAACGGCCGGCCCATCGGCTCGCGCCAACTCACTTTGACAGGCGATACTTACGTCCCTTTCACCACGACCATTCCCTACTCGATCACACAACCCACGCGCGCGCGGCTCGTCATCCGTCAAGCCGATGACCGCATTGATGGGCTGATTTATTTGTTTAGCATGCTGGTAAATCTGGCCCCGTAATATTCCATGCATCTAATTCGACCTTGTAAGAATCAAGGCTTTCAACTAGAATCTAAAAACCTTTTCATCAAAATATTTCGAAGGAGAAATGTAAATGGAAAACCATGAAAACACTTTACGCTTGTGGACAGCGCCTCAGTTGCTCCGCCTGAATCAAGTAGATGGCACCGAAAAGCACCTTGTCGCCACCGAGCAGGGTGGGCCTTGTAATATTGCACTTGATGGAAACGTTAGCGGAGGAGTTCCGCATACCAGTGGCGCCTGCGGACCGTCCTGATTTTTTACCCAATAAGCGAGTCTGCCCGCGTATATCACGTGGGCAGTTTTTTTATACCACTGCCAATCCCCCAAAAAACTTTCCTTTACTTTCCCATTTTCCCGTGATAAACTCTGCCCGCTCACAACGACGCTCTCCAGCGAGAGCGTCGTTTAATGTCTAACGGAGATTTTATTTTTCGCATGGATACATTATTAACCGGCTCAGTCGCATATGATTACCTGATGACCTTTCCGGGGTTGTTCAAAGAACAGATTCTGCCCGAGCGTTTGTCTTCGATCAGCCTGTCCTTTCTCGTGGACGCGATGACCAAGCAACGCGGCGGCATCGCCCCGAACATCGCCTACTCGATGGCGCTTCTCGGCGAGCGGCCACGTGTGATGGCCACTGTCGGCGAAGACTTCGCTGAATATCGTCAGTGGCTCGACGCAAAAGGCGTAGACACCTCGCTGATGAAAGTCATCCCCGGCGAATTCACCGCCTCGTTTTTCGCCACCACCGACCAATCGTCGGCGCAGATTGCTTCGTTTTATCCGGGCGCAATGGGGCACTCCTCCACGCAGTCGCTCAAAGACCTCGCAAAAAAACCCGACCTGGTCGTCGTCTCGCCCAGCGCGCCCGACGCGATGATGAAATTTCCCGCCGAGTGCCGCGAGCTGGGCATTCCATATTTATACGACCCGAGTCAACAAGTATTGCGTCTCGAAGGCCACGAACTTGCCCGCGACATGGAAGGCGCGCGCTTCCTGTTTTGCAACGATTACGAATTTGGACTGATCTCCAATAAAACTGGTTTGAGCCTCGACCAGATGCTCGGCCACGTGGAAATTCTCGTCATCACGCGCGGCAAAGATGGCGCGGACTTATACTCGGGAAGCGACTCCGTCCACATTCCCACCGTCCCCGAGGACGAGATCGTGGACCCGACCGGGGTGGGTGACGCCTTCCGCGGAGGTTTCCTCGCCGGTTATTCGCGCGGCCTGGACTGGAAGTTGTGCGGCGAAATCGGCTCACTGGCCGCGGTGTATTGCCTCGAACAAAAGGGCCCGCAGAGATATTCTTACACACGCCCTGAGTTTGTCAACCGCTTCCGCAAACATTTTGATGATGACGGCAAGTTGGATCAATTACTAAAGTGAACAGAGAATAGAGAGAAGAGAGAAGAGAATAGGAAACGTGCGCCCTGCGTACTTACTGCTCTCTTCTCTCTAATTAACTTCTCTCTCGCATTTCAAGGAGAAAAAACAAATGGAACACGATATCAAAGATATTAGTCAAGCCGAGGGCGGCCGCCGCCGCATGGACTGGGCCGAGCGCGAGATGCCGGTCCTGCGTCAGATTCGCGAGCGCTTCAAGAAAGAGAAGCCGCTCAAAGGTCTGCGCGTTTCGGCGTGTTTACACGTCACCACCGAGACGGCCAATTTAATGGTCACCCTGCAAGATGGCGGCGCGGACATCGTGCTCACGGCCTCCAATCCGCTTTCGACGCAGGATGACGTGGCCGCGGCGCTGGTGAATCAATTTGAGATTCCCGTCTACGCCATCAAGGGCGAAGATAAAGTCACATACTTCAAGCACATCCGCGCCGCGCTTGAACATCGTCCGCACATGACCATGGACGATGGTGCTGACCTGGTCTCTTCATTGTTCTTCATCGAGATGGGTCGCTTCGATAATCTCGAGCCGTCCCTCGCGGCTTGGGCGCGCAGCCTTTCGGATGTCGAGCGCAGTGAGTTGCTTAAGGGCGTCATCGGCGGCACCGAAGAAACGACCACCGGCGTGATTCGGCTTAAGGCCATGGAAGTTGATAAAGTTTTGAAATTCCCGATCATCGCCGTCAACGATGCGCAGACCAAGCACTTGTTCGATAATCGCTATGGCACTGGTCAATCCACGGTGGACGGAATTATCCGCGCGACGAATGTTTTGCTGGCTGGAAAAAACTTCGTCGTCTCTGGCTATGGCTGGTGCGGCCGTGGACTCGCTTCGCGCGCGCGCGGCATGGGCGCGCTGGTCATCATCACCGAAGTGGACCCGATGAAGGCGCTCGAAGCAGTGATGGAAGGCTTCCAAGTGATGCCGATGATGGACGCCGCCAAGATTGGCGACATCTTCTGCACGGTCACTGGCGACATCAATGTGATTGACGAGCATCACTTCAAAGTGATGAAAGACGGCGCCATCGTGGCCAACTCGGGCCACTTCAACGTGGAGATTAACATCCCCTCGCTGGAAAATATGTCGGTGGGCAAGCCCAGCCTCGTGCGTCCGTTCGTGGAGCAGTACACCACCAAAGATGGCCGCAAGATCAACATTCTCGGCGAAGGGCGCTTAATCAATCTCGCCTCTGCCGAGGGACATCCCGC
>VFKQ01000320.1 GCA_009885445.1 Anaerolineaceae bacterium
CAACAAGGATTACGTCCACGCACCCATCATCGGCGCGAGTAAAATGGAGCATCTCAATCAAGCCATCGCCGCGCTGGAGATAAAATTGTCAGATGAAGAAATCAAGCAACTCGAAGCGCCCTACCAGCCGCATCCAGTTTTAGGACATTCGTAATCGTAGGGACACGGCGGCGCCGTGCCCCTACATGTTCCATACAAACGGCCAAAGCCGTTACTACAACAGGAGACCACCCATGAATTTCACCTCCCTCCCCACCGACGCCAAATCCATCCTCGCCATGCGCTGGGACGATTACGCGCCTTACTTCGCTGACCTCGAATCGCGCAAACTGGATTCCTCCACAGTTGATGCATGGCTCACAGACTGGTCCACACTCTCCGCCTGTATAGATGAACAGTTCACCCGCCTGCAAGTGCTCACATCACAGTTCACTGCAGACGAAGATCTCCAAAGGCAATTTGACATTTTCCTCGACCAGGTTCAACCGCCCGCCAAAACTGCCGACCAAAAACTCAAAGAAAAATTCCTCGCCAGCGGACTGAACCCGGCGGGCTTCGAGAACGCGCAAAAGATGATGCGCGCCGAAGCAGACCTCTTCCGCGAATCGAATCTGTCCTTGTTGGCAGAAGAGCAAAAACTTTCCAACGAGCGTCAAAAACTTTTCGGCGCGTCCACCGTTCAATGGGAAGGCGAAGAAAAAACAATTTGGGAGATGATGTACGGCGTGATGTACAACACAGACCGCGAAGTGCGTGAGCGTGCGTGGAAATTAACCAGCGCGCGCCTCCTGCAAAACCGCGAGGCTGTTAACGAACTGTGGGAAAAATTCATGGCCGTGCGTATGCAAATTGCTGACAATGCGGGCAAGCCCGATTACCGCGCTTATGTGTGGGACCAAAAATTCCGCTTTGGTTACACCCCCGAAGATTGCAAATCATTTCACGACGCCATCGAGCAGGTCGTCGTCCCGGCGGCGGAACGCGTCCACGAGCGACGCCGCCAAAAGTTGGGCATCGATGCGATTCGCCCGTGGGACCGGCTCGTTGACCAGTTCGGGCGTCCGGCGCTCAAACCCGCCTCCACCGTCGCGGAATTAAATTCCAAAATATTAAATGTGTTCGATCAAGTGGACCCGATTTTCAAACAGTATTATCAAAGCATGATGGACAGCGATTTGCTTGATCTCGACAGCCGCAAAAATAAAGGCGGCGGCGCATATAGCGTGGGCTTTAACGCCATGCGCCAGCCGTTTATTTTTATGAGCCATGCAAACTCTGCAACAGATGTAGAAACTCTTTTACACGAAGGCGGTCATGCATTTCATACATTTGAAAGTATGCATCTGCGCTTCCATCAAAAAGCAGAAATCTATGTGCCCGCCGAATTTGCGGAGGTGGCCTCGATGGGAATGGAACTGCTCGCCTCGCCCTACCTCACCAAAGAGCGCGGGGGATTTTACACAGAAGAAGAATCCGCCCGCGCGCGCATCGGTCACATGGAGGGCATCATCACTTTCTGGCCGTATATGTCGGTTGTGGATTTATTTCAACACTGGGTTTATGAAAATCCAACAGATGGCGCGAACCCAATGAAGTGCGATGAAAAATGGGGTGAGCTATGGGACCGCTTTATGAAAGGCATTGACTTCAGTGGTTTTGAAGACAGCAAAAAAACTTTCTGGCAAATTCAAAGTCACATTCACGGCTCGCCATTTTATTATGTTGAATATGGCCTGGCCCAACTCGGCGCGGTGCAGGTCTTCGGCAACGCGCGCAAGAATCAAAAGCAGGCCGTGGCCGATTATCGCAAAGCCCTTGCGCTCGGCTCCACTGTTCCACTGCCAAAATTATTTTCAACTGCGGGCGCAAAATTTTCTTTTGATGCGGCGACTCTGAAAACCTGCGTGGATTTATTGGAAGAAGAAATCGCCGACTTGCAGACGAAACTCTAGCGCGCCTCCCCTCCGCGCTCGAAACGGATTCACTTCGATGAACATCTCCCTGCTCTGGAAAATTTTCCTCGTCTTCTCGCGCGTGGCATTGTTCTCGTGGGGCGGCGGCCCCGCTTCGATGGGACTCATGCAACGCGAAGTCACCGCCGCAGGTTGGGTCAGCCCCGAGGAGTTCGCCGACGCGCTCGCTTTGGGCAACGCCCTGCCCGGTCCGATTGCGCCGCAAGTGTCGGCCTACATCGGTTACAAACTTGCCGGTGTGAATGGCGCGTTGGCCGCCGTGGCCGGGACCATCGTGCCCGCCACCCTGCTGATGCTTATCCTCGTGGCATTCTTCTTCAACATCAAAGACAACCCCAATCTGCAAGCCATGCTCAAAGCCGTGCGCCCCGTCGTCGTCGGCCTGCTAATGTGGACGGCTTACACGATGGCCTACACAATTTTCAATGTCAGCAACGGCGGCTGGGGA
>VFKQ01000243.1 GCA_009885445.1 Anaerolineaceae bacterium
ACGGCTACCTCGTGGACATCGTGGACGTTGAAAAACACCTCGACGAAGTGGTTGGTTATTACAAAGAACAAATGCTCAACGACAAACCCGAATTTGCGGGCTTGAATCCGTCGATTGAACATTTTGCGCGGATTTTGGCAGTGGCTTTGAATGAGCGTATTTCAGCAAAAAATATCTCCGCGCTCAAAGTGGTTTTGTGGGAGCATGAGAATGCGTGGGCGGCTTTTTCGGTCGAACGTCAAAAGTCGAAAGTCTAAAGACCTTTGACGTTCGACTTTTGACGCATTTATGAAAATCGGCTTCGTAATTTACGGGTCACTCGAAACATTAAGCGGCGGTTATCTCTATGACCGCAAACTTGTCGAGTATCTGCGCGCACAGGGCGACAGCGTTGAAATCATTTCCCTGTCCTGGCGGAATTATGCCGCGCATCTGACGGACAATTTTAGTTTTCGACTCCCCTCCGATTCAGACATTCTCATTCAAGACGAACTAAATCATCCCTCGCTTATCGCGGCCAACCTCGGCAAACATCGCTACCCCATCGTCAGCCTCGTGCACCACCTGCGCTCGTCAGAACTTCGCCCTCGTTGGCAGAATAATTTCTATCGCAGCGTTGAAAAAAAATATTTGCAAGGCGTAGATGGGTTTATCTTCAATTCCCAAACCACGCAGGGGGTGGTCAGCGATTTAATAGGGAATAGCAAACCCTCCATCGTGGCCTATCCTCCCACAGACCGTTTTGGCGGCCCGCTTACAGAAGAAGAAATAAAGCAACGCGCGGCGCAAGGTCCGCTCAAAATTTTATTTCTGGGCAATCTCATCGAGCGTAAAGGCCTGCACACATTGCTTGAAGCGGTCAAAGGTCAAAGGTCGAACGTCGAAATAAATGTTGTCGGCTCGCTCACCAGCGACCCCGTCTACGCGCGCGCCATGCAAAGCAAAGCCGTCAGCCTGCAGTCTCCAGTCACTTTTCACGGCCCGCTCGATAACGCGCCTCTGCAAAAAATTCTCGAACAATCTCACCTACTCATCGTGCCCTCATCCTATGAAGGCTTCGGTATCGTCTATCTCGAGGGCATGGGTTTTGGGCTACCCGCCGTCGGCACGGACGCGGGCGCGGCGCGAGAAATTATCAGCCACGACGAAAACGGATTCTTAATCCGCCCGGGAGACTCTGCGGCCCTCAGCGCACACATCACTGCGCTGGCCAATGACCGCGCACTGCTCGCGCGCTTATCCCTCAACGCCCTGCGCAGATATCGCGCGCAACCCACATGGCACACAACCGCCGCGAGCATTCGCGCATTTTTACAAAGGCTGGTCGCATAATGGAATATTCCTTCCCTCGTTACCTGCTCGCTAAACAAAGCGTGGATGATCGCGCACTAAATCAAATTGTGCTTAACGCATTACGCGCCCAGCTGTCGCCCGAACCGTTGCGCATTATCGAAGTCGGCGCGGGCATTGGCAGTATGTTGCGCCGCCTCGTGCGTTGGGATATTCTCCATCATGCAGACTACACCCTCGTCGACGACCAGCCCGAGAATATCGCCTTCGCTCAAACCTGGTTGCCCCAATGGGCCGCCGCATCAGGCCTGACCTGTGAGCGGGTCGGGCCCCATTCAGCGCATCTCCACGACGACGCTCACGACATCCGCGTCCACTTTGTGCAAGCAGATGTATTCGCCTTCGTCAACACCAACCTCATCCCCGCAGACCTGCTCATTGCCCACGCCTTCCTCGATTTGCTTCGCATGCCCGCAAGCCTGTCGCCGCTGTTATCGTTAACTAAGTCCCTCGCCTGGCTGACGATTAACTTCGACGGCGTAACCACGCTCGAGCCAACCATCGACCCTACCCTCGACGCACGCATTGAACAGCTTTATCACGAAACCATGGACACGCGTCCCAGCGGCGGCGACAGTCGCGCCGGGCGTCATCTGTTTGAGCATCTGCGCGGCGCGCACGCAGAAATAATCGCCGCGGGCGCATCAGATTGGGTGGTGCACGCCATCAACGGCAGGTACCCCGCGGACGAGAAATATTTCCTGGGCTTCATCCTGCACTTCTTCGAAGAATCGCTGGCAGATCACGCCGCTTTAGATTCAGCCGCTTTTACAAAATGGCTGGCCGAACGCCGCGCACAAATCGAACGCGGCGAGCTGGTGTACATTGCGCATCAAATGGACTTCCTCGTCCGCAAAGGCGCGGCTGGTTCGGTGCTATAATCTTTGTACATATTTTGCTCAGTCAGTGGGCCTGCGTTTTTTTTCGTTTGACCGCTGAAGATTAGGAAACTCTTGAACTTCGAACAATTCAACCTTGACCCCCGCCTTAAAGTGGGCATTGAACGCGCGGGCTACGAATCCCCCACTCCGATTCAACAAGCCGCCATCCCCGCCGCCATTCGCGGACGTGACATCATTGGCACGGCCCAAACTGGCACCGGCAAAACCGCCGCCTTCATCCTGCCCATTCTGCACAAACTGCTCAGCAGTGAACGCGGCGCGGCGCGTGCGTTAATCGTCACGCCCACGCGCGAGCTGGCCGACCAGATCGCCGAAGTGGCGCGAGTCCTCGCAACGGGGACTCGGCTTCGGTGCGCAACCCTGTACGGGGGAGTCGGAGCCGGTCCGCAGATATCCGCACTACGAGCGGGCACAGAAATCCTCGTCGCCTGCCCGGGCCGCCTGCTGGACTTAATCCAACAGCGACATGCGCGCATGGACAAAATCGAAATCTTGGTGCTCGACGAAGCCGACCGCATGTTCGACATGGGTTTCCTGCCCGATGTGAAACGTATCATCGCGGCCGTGCCGTCGCAACGACAGACCATGTTGTTCTCGGCCACCTTCCCCAGCGAAGTAGAATCGCTCGCGAGTCAATCGCTCAAGCAACCGCAACGCATCAGCATGGGTTTGAGCAAACCCGTGCACACAGTGACACACGCGCTCTATCCCGTGCCGCAACATTTGAAATCTGCGCTGTTGCTCGAAATTCTCAAACGCACTGGTATGAATTCCGTGCTGATTTTTACGCGCACACGTTACCGCGCGCAAAAAGTGGCCGACCAGATTCATCGTGACGGACATAAAGTGACCAGCCTGCACAGCGACCGCTCGCAGGGTCAACGTCAGGCCGCGCTGAAGGGCTTCAAAGCTGGAACGCACGACATCATGGTGGCCACCGACATCGCCGCGCGCGGCATTGATGTGGAAAATATTACGCACGTGATCAACTACGACATGCCCGACACCGCCGACGCCTACATCCACCGCATCGGACGCACCGGCCGCGCCGAACGTACCGGCGACGCGTTCACCTTTGTGACTCCCGACGACAACGACATGATTCGCACGCTTGAGCGCATCATGGGCCAGCCACTCAAGCGCGAGACCATTGAGGGATTCGATTACAGCAAGCCCGCGCCGCCCAAACCGCCCCCCGGCTCACGCGGACGTGGCGCTCGCGGCGAGACCTCCGGCCGTCCGCCGCGACCTGCGCCCACGCCGAATAGTTATGGCAAGAATCGGCTCGCCCCGAAGCGGCGCAAATAGCGGATTGAGGAATTAATTTTCCTCAGCCCACATTCGACCCGTGCGGCACGTTTTACGCAACTAAATTTATAACCCAGTGCATCCTTCCGTTTGTGTTTGATAACATAAGTTAGGGTGCATATTTTTTACCCCCCAAAAGGAGAATACCATGTCTAAGTTTCGATTGCTTTCCATTGTTGTTGTTTTAGCTCTTTCGCTTAATGCGTGTGCAAGCGCGTCTGGGCTGGCTGGCTCGGCAGGGCTGGCCCCTGCGGATGCGCAAGCCTTCGCAGAGTCGGCGGCCAAATCCTTGGCGGCATCCTCTGCCGCCGCGCAGGCCGCTTCACAGGCGCATGCAGATGCGAAGAGTCTCGCGGCCAGCGCCGCGGGCTCTGAGGCGTCCGCCTCGGCCAAAGCGGATGCGTCTGCATCTGCCGCCGCCAGCGCCGCCTCTGCCGCCGCATCTGCCGCCAGGTCATTGGCCGCCAGCGCCGCCAGTGCCGAAGCCAAGACCTACGCTGAGGCTTCTGCCTCCGCCGCCGCCAAGGCTGAAGCCGCCGCGCACGCCGCTTCTGAGGCGAATACTGCCGCGAATTACGCCGCAGTGGCCAGCGCCAGTGCATCTGCTTCGGCGTATGCCTCTGCCGCCGCCGCGAATGGCGCCGCATCGAATGCGCACAGCTACGCCGCCGCCTCTGCCAATGCAGACGCGCTGACCGCCGCGAAATCTGCGGCCAAGTCTGCCGCCGCCGCAGATGCCGCCGCCGAAGTGGCCGCCCGTGCGAATGCTGATGGCAAATCTGCCGCCGCTGTGGACGCCGCCTCTCAAGCCGCCGCGCACGCCGCGGAGGCCGCCGCCGCTGAAGCCAGAGCGCAATCTGCCGCTGAGGCCCTGATCGTCACGACAGATACAAGCGGCTCAGGCTCCAACACCCTGATGACTATTGTGATTGTTGTGCTGTTCGCGGGCGCGGCCTTCTGGCTCCTGAACGGGAACAAGAAGAAATCCAAAGTGTAAGTTTTTCAAACTCAATAAAAATCCCCGGCCTGCTTAGGTCGGGGATTTTTTAACCAGCATTCCAACAGAATCGGAGCGCAGATGAAACGCAAAATTATTCCTGTATTGATTCTTGCCGCCATATTATTTTCAGGTTGTCGGAGCAACGAAGCAACAACCGCCAGCGAGCCTGAATTCAAGTCCATCTCGGCGGAAGCGTGGACTGCCGCCGACGCCGATTTATACAAAAGACTTGCACAGATTAATCCAACTCCCGCAGACCGTATCGCGCTGGCAATCGCCGTCGAGGGCTTGGACCCAGCCAGCCTGCCCATCGCGCCCAATTCGCCGCGGCGCACGTATGGCATTGGCGAAATGAAAACTTTCTGGACGCACAACAACGACACGCTGGGGTTTACCGAGATCACCGCGCGCTTGATGTCAAAATCAAAGTATGCATATTTTTGGCAGGATATTAATTCGACAGCGCTGAACGGGGAACAGCAACCCGCTACCAGCGCGGATTGGACCGCCGTCGGCGAGAGCTTCGACCGCTCGTACGAATCTGTCCGCGCCCTGTTCGGGTTTGAGCAATCCCCGGGCCTGGACGGTGACGCGCGCCTGTTCGTGATCAACTCCGATTCGCTGGGAAATGTGGGCGGCTATTTCGGTCAGGCAGATTTGCTGCCTGCCATCGTTGAGTCGCATTCGAATCAGGGGCAATATTTTTTCATGTCGAACACCGGCACGGGCGGCATCAACAGCGATTATTACAAAGAAGTGCTGGCGCATGAATTTCAACACATGATTCAAAAAAATGTGGACGCGAACGAAGAGGGCTGGATGAACGAGGGGCTGAGTATGTTGGCGCAACAAGTGGCCGGCATGCGCGGCGATAATTGGGTGGCGGAATATTTGCCGAAGCCCGACCAGTCACTTTGGTTTTGGAGTAGCAAGTCGTCGGATTACGGGCAATCGTTTTTGTATCTTGAATATATTTACGAGCAACTCGGCGAAGGTTTTATCAAGGCGCTCGCGGCTGATCCGCTCAATGGTTTGGCCAGCATTGATAAACACACGCAAGAGTCTGGTTCGACGCGCAACGCGGACGCGCTGTACGTGGACGCGATGACAGCCGCATATTTCAACAATGCGAGTCTGGCTGATGGGCAATTCGTTTATCAAACGCCGACAATACCAGCGATGACGCCGCGCTTCGCATTTGATTCACTGCCCGCAACTTATCAGGGCGTTGTGCAACAATATGGCGGCTTCGATATTATGTCGTTTAGCGGAAAGGGCGCGGCAACATTAACCTTTAGCGGCGACGCGCGCACGAAATTAATTCCCGCCGACGCGCACAGCGGCGAAAGTTTTTGGTGGTCAAGTCGTTACGACTCCACCTTCGGCACGCTGACGCGCGCAGTGGATTTAAACAGCGTCACATCGGCCACGTTAAACTATTGGGCGTGGTATGACATCGAAGAAGATTGGGACTACGCCTACCTGCTCGTCTCCACAGATGACGGTGCGCACTGGGAGCTTGTGCCATCAACATCAAGCCGCGAAACGAATCCCAACGACCAGAATCTCGGCGGCGGCATTACCGGCAAAAGCGGCGGCGGTGCAGACGCAGTTTGGATTCAAGAGTCTGCTGACCTGAGCGCGTACGCGGGCAAAAAGATTCTCTTGCGCATTGCCATGCAAAACGATCTAACGGTCAACACTTTCGGCTTCGCCGTGGACGACCTGTCCATTCCTGAAATCAACTGGAGCGACGATGCTGAGGGCGCAGAAAGCGATTGGGTCGCCGATGGTTTTGTACGCTCTCACAATTATGTCCCGCAGGTTTGGCACGTCCGCGCGATTGAGCAACACGCGGACGGAAGCATCACTGTCCACGATGTTGAAATCACGAATGGTGCGGGACAATTCGCGATTGATTTTGCTAATTTGCAAAAGTTGATCGTCTTTGTGTTTGGGCAAACGCGCTTCACGACGATTCCCGCGTCATATCAGGTGCAGATGGTGCCAGCGTCGCCGTAAGATTCGGATGTCGTTTAAGAGCTTGGAGTGCAGGCTGAAGCCTGCATTCCAAGCCAAACCAATTATTTAACACAACGCAAAAACGTTGACCGCGAACACGGTCAGCGTTTTTGATTGCACATGATATAGTTGCGCAAATTTTTACTGGAGTCTGTATTGAAAAATTTTACCGGCATCGCTTTAATCTCGATCTCCGCCGCGTGTTTTGGGACGCTGGCCATCTTCGGGCGTTTTCTTTACGCAGACGGCGTGGATACTTTCACGTTGCTCTTCATGCGCTTCGGCCTTGCCGCTGTCATTATGATGGTGATTCTCGTTGCGCGCAAAGAGTCCCTGCCACGCGGACGGGTGCTCGGTCAGCTGATGGGCATGGGCGCGCTCGGGTATGTAGGACAATCTTTTGCCTACCTGACCGCAATTCAATATGCGTCTGCGGGATTGGTCGCGCTGTTGCTTTATTTGTATCCAACTTTCGTGGTGATTCTTTCTGCCATCTTCTTGCGCGAAAAAGTGACGCGCGGAAAAATTGTCGCGCTCATTTTGGCGCTGGTCGGCACCGCGCTCACGGTGGGGCCTTCGGGTGGAAAAGCGCTGGGCATTCTTCTTGCCATCTCTGCGGCATTGATTTATTCCATCTATATCATCGTCGGGGCGGGCGTGATGAAACAAGTTTCCACGATTCAGTCTTCGCTGGTCATCTTTGCTTCGGCAGGAGCCGTCTATGGGACGCTCGCGCTCAGCAAGGGACTGCACCTCCCTGTCAGCACGGACGGCGGGTGGTCAGTGGCGGGAATTGTGCTCATCGCGACGGTCATCCCCGTCACCACATTTTTGGCGGGGCTGGAGCGCATCGGCCCGTCGAATGCGGCGATGCTGTCGGTGCTCGAACCCGCCGTCACCGTGGTGTTGAGCGCCTGGTTGTTCAGCGAAACGCTTCAGCCTGTTGTCCTCGTCGGCGGGGCGTTGATTATTGTCTCGGGCATTTTGCTGGCCAGGAGCGAGATGCGCGCACATTCAATAGCGGAAGTCTGATTTCTGCTTTGGACATTAGATGACATTTTAGCTTTGCGCTAACAGCGCGTTCATGTAAATAAAAAATATGCACGCTGGCACGATCTGCTCGCGGCCAGTACTCAAGGCGGAGCTTGCTTAAAATATTTAAGGTATAATGCCCAGCATTGCAATTGTTCTTTTGACCTCAATATTGCACATCCGCAATTTCCCAGTGGAATTTTTCCTGTTTATGAAAAACGCAAAACTTCTCATCATTGAAGGCAAGCATGCAGAAATCCCTTCCTTTGCATCTGACTTGCAAAAAAAGGGGTTTGATGTCGTGGTCACGCACAACGGCATTGAAGCGGCCAAAAAGCTAGAAAAAACTTCGCCGCACGTGGTGGTGGTCAATGCCGCCTCCATGCGTTCAAGCGGCGTGCGCATTTGCCAGGCGTTGCGCGAGCAGGATGCCAAACTACCGATTATCTTGATCATCTCGTCGCGCGTGCAAGTGGACAAAGATGTGGCCGATACGATTCTTTCATTGCCCTTCACCGTGCAAAAACTGGCCAATCGCATCCGCCCGCTTCTGCCCAGCGACGGCAAGAACGTTATCCATGCTGGCGCCATTCGTTTGGATTTGGAACATCGCCGCGTGAAGTGCCTGGGCAAGAATACAAAACTGACTCCGCGCTTAATAAAGATTTTACGCCTGCTGATCGAACATCATGGCGAAGTGGTGGAACGCGAAGCATTGTTCAAAAAAGTATGGGAAACAAATTACACCGGCGATACGCGCACATTGGATGTGCATATCTCATGGCTGCGGCGCGCAATTGAAATGGACCCGGAACATCCCCGCTTTTTGAAGACCATTCGCGGCATCGGTTATCGCTTAGATGCCTAGCTCAAGCACCATACAACATTCTGTCCAAAAATAATCTGGTAAAATACACAGAACATAAGTTCTGTATGTCAATATTTAAAGAGATGGTAATTCACGATGAGCAATTCTATTTATTTAGGCGACAATCTCAAAATTCTAAAAAAACTACCGGGCGAAACAATAGATCTAATTTATATTGACCCTCCTTTCAACACAAAAAAAGTTCAAAAACGAACAACTATTAAAACCGTCCGTGACGACAAAGGAGACAGGAAAGGTTTTAAGGGAAATATCTATAGAACCATTGAACTCGGAACAACTTCTTATACAGACAGCTTTGAACCATATATCGATGGTTTTTTAAGGCCAAGAATCGAGCAGGCCTATCGGCTATTAAAGCCGCATGGAAGTTTATATTTTCATATCGATTATAGAGAAGTGCATTATTGCAAAATAATGCTGGATGAAATATTCGGAAGGGCTTCCTTCTTGAATGAAATAATTTGGGCGTACGATTATGGTGGACGAGCGCGCTCAAAATGGCCGGCAAAACATGACAACATTCTGTTTTACGCGAAGAATCCGAAGCAATATGTTTTCAACACAAACGAGATTGACAAAGAACCTTATATGGCCCCAGGGCTTGTGGGGGCTGAAAAG
>VFKQ01000305.1 GCA_009885445.1 Anaerolineaceae bacterium
CGGTTGGGCCACGCCCGAAGAATTTGCCGATGCGCTGGCCCTGAGCAACGCGCTCCCCGGGCCGATTGCGCCACAGGTCTCGGCATTTTTCGGCTACAAACTTGGCGGTCTAAGCGGAGCCATCGCCGCCGTCTCAGGGACGGTTGTGCCCGCCACCCTGCTGATGCTTATCCTCGTGGCATTCTTCTTCAACATCAAAGACAACCCCAACCTGCAAGCCATGCTCAAAGCCGTGCGCCCCGTCGTCGTCGGCCTGCTAATGTGGACGGCTTACACGATGGCCTACACAATTTTCAATGTCAGCAACGGCGGCTGGGGAGCGAGTCTGCTCGGCAGTTGGGACAAGGTCATCATCGCGCTAATCGCCTTTGCACTGCTGACGTTCACACAGATTAATCCCGTCTGGCTCGTGCTCGCCGCCGCCGCGTTTGGGTTTTTTGTGTATCGGTAGTTGGGCATTGGGCGACTGAAGTCGCGCCAACGCCTGCGAAGCCGACCTTCGTCGGCTGATGCGAATTAGTCCGCGAAGGCAGACTTTGTAGTTGTAGTGGCGATTTCAATCGCCCACCTGGCGATACTGGTGATGGGCGAAGCGGCGCATCATTTGTCTGCTCAGTTTCGCAACAAACATCCCGAAATTCCCTGGGCAAAATTCATTGGAATGCGAAATGTTCTAGCACACGAGTACGGGGAAACCTTGATGGGCCGTGTTTGGGTCGCGTCTACCGAAGACGTGCCAGAGTTGCTTGCGGCATTGCAGAAGTTGCTCCCCGATTAATCGCAAACTCAGCGAAGGATTTTATGCTGGAGCGGGGGTATCGCCATTCGAGGGCTGTAAAAATATTATGCTTGTGGTAAAATTGGATTCATTCAGTTCTATTTGCAAAGATATTTCCAAACAGGAGGTGAACGGAAAATTTTGGCTCTGCAACATCAAGCGCTCATCCATCTCTTCATAGTGAAAAGAACATTCATCCTGGAGGCATCCCATGTTATCTGATCTGCAAAAACGAAAGTTAACCCATCTGTTCAAAATTAATAATTTAAGCGGTGACGGGCATCTCGCCCGCGAAGATATGGAAATTGCCATGAAAAACATGGCCCACGAGTTCAACGTGGCCACAAGCTCTGAAACATTTTCTGACCTCAAGACGATGTTTGAGAGCCAATGGGAACAAATTAAGGGATTCGCCGACCCCAACGGGGATGGCCGCGTCACCCTGCCCGAATGGCTGACTTACTGGGATAACATCTTGAGCGTGGATGGCGCACTGGATATGCTCGTTATGGGTTACAACGCATCCTTCCATGCGCTCTTCGACCTCGTGGACCCGAGCGGCCCCAAAGGCGCGTTTAATACTGACCGCTGGGGCAAATATTTCGCCGCCTACAACCAGCCGCGCGAATATGGTGTCAGCGCCATCAAAGCCATTGACAAGAACGGCAGTGGCTTGGTGGACGTGAATGAAGCCATGCTTGCCACCCGCGAATTCTTTGGGGATGATCCCAACGCACCTGGTAACGCCCTCTTTGGCCCTTACTAAAATCCAACAAACCTGCAACAGAGAAACCCGTTTCATCAAAGGAAACGGGTTTCTCTGTTTGGTACAATAGCCACGAAGTTCCTCTCTGGAGAATCTCTTGGCTAAAACACTAAAGATTGTCATTCCGATGGCTGGCTGGGGGACACGCATGCGGCCGCATACTTACAGCAAGCCCAAACCCCTCGTCAGCGTGGCGGGCAAGACGGTGCTCGAACATCTGTTCGATATGTTCGCCAGTCTGCCCGACTCATTTAATGCCGAGTACGTGTTCATCGTCACGCCTTATCTCGGCGAGACGCAAATCCCCGCCTTCATTAAAGAACATTATCCGAGCATAAAGGCCAGTTACGTCGTGCAAAGCGAGATGAAGGGCCAGTCGCATGCATTGTGGCTGGCGCGCGAACATCTACACGGGCCGATGATCATGTGCTTCTCGGATACTTTAATGGATGCAGACTTCTCGGGCCTCGACAAAGAATCTGCCGACGCTATTGCCTGGGTGATGCCCGTGGAGGATCCCCGTCGCTTCGGCGTGGTCGAACTCGGACCTGATGGCTGGGTGCGCCGCCTGATCGAAAAGCCAGCAACGACCGAGAACAACCTCGCGCTGGTTGGGTGCTACTATTTCAAAGACGCCGCGTCCCTGCTCGCGGCGGTTGACGAACAAATCAAGCGCGGCGCGATGCTCAAGAACGAATATTTCCTAGCCGATGCCATCTCAATCATGATCGAGCGCGGCGCAAAAGTGCGCACCGAGAAAATATCCACGTGGCTGGATACGGGGACAATTGAGGCGACGTTGGAGACGAACAGAGTCATGCTGGGAAAAAGTAGACAAGTAGACAGGTATACAGGTACACATGTAAAGATCGTTGAACCTGTGTTCATTCATCCCAGCGCACAGATAGAGAACTCAACCATCGGGCCGCATGCCTCCATTGGAGCGGAGTGCAAGATCAGCGACAGCCATATCGAAGACAGCATCATCGAAGCGGGGTGCGAGATTGTCGCCGCGGGTCTGAGTCACTCCATTGTGGGCAGGCAGGCCAAAGTCCACGGGCGAGGCGCGGGGAGCGCGATGCAGTTGAATATCGGCGATAATAGTCAGGTTAACATTTGACCCTGTCACAGCTGCACTTGCGTCAGGTGCAAGTGTTGCGAGGGCTGGTGGTCGAGTAGGCGGCGCTCTTCCGCCGTATCGAGACCAAGCCCGAAGCAATCTCCTGTTCGACGAGGAGATTGCTTCGTCGCCGAAATACGGCTCCTCGCAATGACGAATGTACGATAGAAAAAAATCCGGAGGTCCAATGCAGGAAGTCACGAACACAGCACGTCTTTCCAAACGCGTCGCGGGATTAAAACCCAGCGGCATTCGAAAGTTTTTCGATATCGCCGCCACGATGAAGGACGTTATCTCGCTCGGCATCGGCGAACCAGACTTCACCACACCCAAACCGATTCTGGATGCGGGCATCCGTTCGTTGTTAAATGGCGAGACGCATTACACCTCCAATCACGGCAAACTCGAATTGCGCCGTTCGATTGCAAACAACATCGAAAAACTTTATGGTGTGAAGTATGATCCTGCGAATGAAATCATTGCAACAGTGGGAGTCTCTGAGGCGTTGTATTTAACTTTCACCGCCATCCTCGACCCGGGCGACGAAGTTATCATCCCCACGCCCTGTTTCGTTTCGTATCAGGCCGAAGTGATCATGGCGGGCGGCGTGCCCATCGAAGTAATCGCGCGCGTTGAAAATAATTTCATGGTCGACCCCGACGACATTCGCAAGGCCATCACGCCGCGCACGAAAGCAATTTTTATCGGCTATCCATCCAACCCCACCGGCGCGGTGGCCACACGCGAAGTGATGCTCGAGATCGCGCACATCGCCGAAGAGCACGACCTGCTTGTCGTCTCGGACGAAATTTACGACCGCCTCGTTTACGATTTTGAACACGTCTGCTTCCCCGCGCTCGACGAAAGCCTGAAGGCGCGCACGATTCTGCTGGGCGGATTCTCAAAAGATTATGCGATGACCGGCTGGCGCATCGGATATGCCTGCGGCCCCGAAGATATTATCCAGGGCCTCGTGCGGATTCACCAATACACGATCATGTCCGCGCCGACAACGGCCCAGGACGCCGCGATCGAAGCGCTGGCGTCGGGCGAACCCTACGTGCAGGAGATGGTCACCGAGTACAACCGCCGCCGCCGCTTAATCGTTGACGGACTCAACCGCCTCGGCCTGAAAACTTTCGAGCCGCGCGGCGCGTTCTACTCCTTCCCGAATATCTCCGCCAGCGGCATGGACGATGAAACTTTTTGCGAAAAATTATTACTGGAGGAACATGTGGCCGTGGTGCCGGGCAGTTCCTTCGGCGCGGGCGGCGAGGGATTCGTCCGCGCCTGCTACGCCACGGAATATTCAAAAATCGAAGAAGCCCTGCATCGCATGGAAAAATTTATGAGCAGGCATGGGTGAGGGAAGAGAACAGAGAATAGAGAGCAGTGGTCATAAATCGGGTGAAAAAAATTCTAATTATGGTGATTTATGTTTAAAGATTTTTTCACTCAACGCATCCAGCGCGGACTTGTGCGCAGGCTCAACAATTTAAAGATTGCGCGCACGGCACAACTCGTGTCCCGCAACTCGCCACCTGCTTCCGGCGCGCCGGTAATTTTCTTCAAGGCCTCCACGGGCATTGACGACCTCTCGTGGAACGCAGGATTTCACCTGTTGACTTCGTGGGCCTTGCGCCTGCAAGGAATCCCCGTGGTGTATTTCGCCTGTGACGCGGGCATGAGTCATTGTGTGCTCGGCACGAATCGGGATAACCCTCATCAAGAAATGCCGTGCAAAACGTGTGTTCATCAATCGAAAACATTGTATGCGGGGGTAAAAACTTTGGAGTCGGACAGCTTGCTGTCCGACATGCGGGAGCAAGCTCCCGCACTCCATAGCAAAGTCAATTGGTTCAAGTTTCAGCAAGACCCGCAACTCGCATCTCGCATCTCGCAACTTCACTTGCAAGACCTCATGACTTTCACATGGAATGAAATCCCTCTCGGCGCATTGTGCCTCCCCGGCCTGCGCTGGATTTTGCGCATTCATCATTTGAACGACGACAAAGCGACTCGCTACTTGTTGCGCGGATACATTTTGTCCGCGTGGAATGTGGCGCAGAAATTCTCGAAACTGCTCGACGAGACGAATCCGCGCGCGGTGATCGTCTTCAACGGACAGTTCTTCCCCGAAGCGACGGCCCGTTACCTTGCGCAGAAGCGCGGCATTCGCGTCATCACCCACGAGGTGGGACTGCAACCCGCCTCCGCGTTCTTCACCGACGGCGAAGCGACGGCGTACCCGATTCGCATTCCCGAGTCGTTCGAGATGAACGATGAGCAAAACGCCAAACTAGACACATATCTCGCAAAACGCTTTCAAGGCGACTTCAGCATGGCGGGCATCAAATTCTGGGCAGACATGCGCGGACTCGACGAGTCGTTTTTGCAAAAGGCCGCGAAGTTTCGGCAAATCGTGCCCGTCTTTACTAACGTCATCTTCGACACCAGTCAGCCGCACGCCAACACGGTCTTTGAAGATATGTTCGATTGGCTCGATTTAATCTTGGAAGAAATTCGCCTGCACCCCGAAACGCTATTTGTGATTCGCGCACACCCGGACGAATCGCGAGTCCGCAAGGCGAGCCGCGAGACAGTGGCGGGCTGGGTCGAAGCACGCCGCGTGGACGATTTACCCAATGTCATTTTCGTCGGCCCAACTGAATCGCTCAGTTCGTATGAATTGATTCTCAAGTCAAAGTTCGTCATGGTCTACAACTCCACGATCGGGCTCGAAGCCTCCATCATGGGTGTGCCCGTGTTGTGTGCAGGCAAGGCGCGCTTCACGCAATATCCCACAGTATTTTTTCCGCAGACGGTTGAAGAAGTAAGAAGCAAGATGAAAGAGTTTTTAGATTCAGAAAAAATCGAAATCCCCGCAGAATTCAAGCGCAATGCGCGCAGGTTTTTGTATTACCAGTTGTTCCGCACGTCATTGCCATTCGGGGAATTTCTCGAACCGTCCGTGCGCACCACGCAGACGAGGTTGAAGCGCTTTGGGTTGGACGAGTTGGTGGGGGCGGATGCAATCAAGGTGATCAAAGAGGGAGTACTTGCAAGCAGTGATTTCTTACTGGGGGAATAGTGTTTTATTCTGGCACCAACACAAAATCCATCGTCCCCTCCACCGCGCCGTTCGGGTGATAACTGTTCACGCCAATCGTGCGATAGCCCTCGGCAGAGATGCGCATGTGAATGTGCTCAGGCGGGTTGCACTCCTTGACGCCGCAACTTTTTCCCCGTAAGATATGCCCGTAATTAGAACATTAATTCAAAACACTTAAACACAAAGGACACGAAGTACACAAAGGTTTTCCTTCGTGCCCTTGGTGTCCTTCGTGTTTGAAAAATAAATCTGGAGTCAACATGGAACTCGGCACAATTAAAAAAATAGACATTGACCGTGAGATGCAACAATCATATCTCGACTACGCCATGAGCGTGATCGTCTCGCGCGCTTTGCCCGATGCGCGTGATGGACTCAAACCTGTGCAACGGCGCATCCTCTACGCGATGTACGACATGGGCATTCGCGCAGACTCGGCGCACAAAAAATCGGCGCGCATCGTCGGTGAGGTGCTCGGCAAATATCATCCGCACGGCGACTCGGCGGTGTATGAAGCCATGGCGCGCATGGCGCAGGATTTTTCCCTGCGCACTTTGCTCGTCGATGGTCAGGGAAATTTTGGCTCCGTGGATGGCGACCCGCCCGCAGCGATGCGTTACACCGAAGCGCGTCTCACCGCCGCGGCGATGGATATTCTTTTTGACCTCAACAAAGAAACCGTTGACTTCACTGCAAACTTTGACGACACGCTCGAAGAGCCAAGCGTGCTCCCCGCCGCGATTCCGAATCTGTTGGTCAACGGCGCGACGGGCATCGCCGTCGGCATGGCCACTTCGATTCCGCCGCACAATCTCGGCGAGATCGTCGACGCGCTGGTCTACATGCTCAATCGTTGGGAAAAACTCGACGACATTGACGTGGAGCAATTAATGAAATTTGTGCAAGGGCCAGACTTCCCCACCGGCGGTTTGATCATTCAAGAAAAAGGTGAAGACGGAATCAAATCGGCGTATGGCTCGGGACGCGGACGAGTCGTCGTGCAGGCCAAGGCGCACGTGGAGGAAATGGAACGCGGCAAGAGTCGCATCATCGTTTCTGAATTGCCCTATCAAGTTAATAAATCGAGTCTCATCGAGCGCATCGCCGAGCTGGCGCGCGAAGGTCATCTCGAAGGCCTCTCCGATCTGCGCGACGAGTCTGATCGGCAGGGCATGCGCATCGTGCTCGAGATGACGAAGAACGCCAACCCCGAAATCGTCTTGCGCGATCTGTTCAAACGCACATCGATGCAAAGCACCTTCAGCATCAACCTGCTGGCTCTCGTGGATGGCGAACCGCGCACTCTCACGCTCAAGCAGGCCCTGCGCGTTTATCTCGACCATCGCGTCGAAGTAATCAAGCGCCGCGCTGAATTTGATTTGGCGAAAGCGAAAGCGCGCGCGCATATTCTGGAGGGATATTTAATCGCGCTCAAAAATATGGACGAGATCATCAACATCATCCGCGCCGCGCCGGACGTTGAAGCGGCTCGGGCGAAACTAATGAAGCGCTACAAGCTGACGGAGTTACAAGCCACAGCGATTCTCGATATGCAGTTGCGTCGTCTCGCCGCGCTGGAGCGCAAGAAAATCGAAACCGAATACAAGGAAGTGACGGGCGTCATCAAAGACCTGGTCACATTATTGAAGTCACCCAAGTTAATGCGCGGTGTGGTCTCAGATGAGTTACTTAAAGTCAAAGCCGCTTACGCGGACCGTCGCCGCACGCAGATCGTGAATCTCAAAGAGGGCATGACTGCGGGCAAGACTCTCACCGCCCGCGAACTGCCGCAACAAGTGGTGTGGGTCGGCGTCACCGCGGACGGACTGGTCTCACGCACGCACGACGACAAGCAACCAAAACATTCGGGCAACGACGCGCCGCGATTTTTAGTGAAGGCCTCCACGACAGACACAATTTATTTTGTCAGCAAATTGGGGCGTGCCGCCGCTGTGGCCGCGCACCTGCTCCCCGAAGCGGACAAGTTGAGTCAAGGCTCGCTGTTTTACAAGGTCGCGCCGCTCAGCGAAACAGATTCACTTGCGGCAGTGTTCGCGTTACCCGCGAGTAAATCATCACTCG
Organism: Anaerolineaceae bacterium; assembly: GCA_009885445.1. Lineage (GTDB taxonomy): Bacteria > Chloroflexota > Anaerolineae > Anaerolineales > Villigracilaceae > Denitrolinea. The sequence continues at coordinate 7,859 of VFKQ01000305.1, forward strand.
GAGCCGAGACTTGTGTGCTGACCGCGACGCGCTTCGGCATGGTGAAGAAGAGTCTGATCAGCGAATTGCCCGGGCCATCTTCGCAAGCCTTCATCTTGGTCCGCGTCAACGAGGGCGATCGGCTTGGGTGGGTGGGACTCACAGATGGAAAAAAGAAGGAGCTTTTGCTGGCCACTTCGAGCGGGATGGCGATTCGCTTCAAAGAGGACGACGTCCGCCCGATGGGACTCGTCGCCGCGGGCGTGAACGGAATCAAATTGGAAGATAAAGATGAAGTCGTCGGCATGGAAGTGTTGCCCGCCGAGGGCGATATCTTTTTGCTGACGAATGACGGCAAGGCCAAGCGCGTGGAGCAAAAGGAGTTCCCCGTGCAGGGGCGTTATGGCAAGGGCGTAACGGCCTGGGATTTGCCGAGCAAGGAAAAGTTGGTCGGCATGGTCGCGGACAAGTCGACTCACATGCTGACGATTCACATGACGAAGGGTGCGCCGAAATCTGCGCGGCTGGATGCGGCGTCCCTACGCAAACGCGCCGCGACTCGCGGTGACGTAGTGGCCGAAGTGAAACCCGGCGAGGAGATTGTGTCGCTGAATGTGGGATGGGCGATGGAGAGGTTTGTGGGGGAGGCGAAGAAAGAAGAAAGAGGAAAGAAGAAAGAGGCGAGGAAGGTTGTGAAGGCGAAGGCTTCTCCAAAGAAGAAATCTGCGCCAAAAAAGAAAATGGCAAAACCCGCCAAGAAAAAGAAGAAATAGATAAGTAAGTTTATCTCTTTAGACCTTTGAGCTTAAAATCACTCAGAGGTCTTTCTTTTTCCAAAAGGTGGTTCCAATGAAAACAATAAAATGGATTTTGAACGTCGCGGCATGGATCATTGTCATCTTCTTCCAGATAGTTTACGGGTTCAGTGTAGGAGTCTTTGCTTTCACCGAAGGCTATGGGAATATTATTTTCATGTGGGTGGGAATGACCCTAACCGTATTCTTGATTGGGGCAGTAAATATCACGCTTCGTAAAGCGATCAAGCCAAAGAGATATTTTGCGCGATTGGGATTAACTAGCTTGGGCGTGGCGCTTATTTCATATATCTATTACCAATATGATTTCCACTATGGCTGGGATTACTTCTTTGAGTCTTGGGTTCCTCTCTTCGCTCCACTAGCTGGCTTAATTGGATTCCACCTAGTGGATTGGTTTGGAAGAGAATCGGTTTTTGAGAAAAGGATTCGCCCGATACTGTATGGGGTAGCCATCGTTTTAATCATTGCTGGATTCTATATCTATTGGGACTGGCTCACCCCGTTCTCGCTTCCAGTGCATAATGCCAAACTAGGCGAATCTCTCAACGTGGAATTGGTAATGCAGAGTGGAGGCGGACTACCTCGCAACGACAGCGGGGGCATGAGAAACCGCGCCGTCATCCGAGGTGATTTACTTTACCTGGGGATTGGCCCACGTCTCGCCATTTTCGACATCGCGTACAGAAACAAGATCGTCCTAGTCGGGGAATCGGATATCCTCGCGGATGAGATCGGGGAAATTGTCGTATCTGGGAACTACGCATACATAGCCCCTGGAATATATGGAGATGACCGTGAAAGACCGCAAAAACTAAATATCGTGGACATCTCCGATCCTACAATGCCAAAAATCGTGGCGGCATATTCTCCGAAAGGCAAAGTTGTAAGCAGCATCTTCGCCTTTGAAGGCACATTTCTGATTTCTGCCAAAAACGAGAACTCGAACTTCGGGGATCCTGCCAACGAAATATACCTTTTAGATATGAGCAACCCAGAAGCGCCTCGGGAAATAAGCAATTACATTTTTAGAGAACATGTATTTGACTCAGTTGTACACAAAGGCTATGTCTACGTTGCATTGAATACAGGCGGGCACGCAAAATACGGCTTGCAAGTCTTGGACATGTCCGAGCCAGAGACCCCGAAAGTAATTCAATCATTATTCTTAAATGGAGCGGGAAGCAAACTGATCTTGAACGGCGATTTTCTATATTATTACGGCTCAACGGAAAATATGGATTTCGGCTTTCACGTATTGGATCTATCCAATCTGCAAGAGCCAAGAGAGATCTCCAGTTATGAGGGGATGTTTATGACCAATGAAATATTTGAGAGCATAGTGTATTTGGGAGGTGGGTTCCTCGACATAAGCAACCCGCTAAAATTTGTAAAAAGGGATATGAAGGCCATTCAAGGAGATATACTCACCATAAACGAAAATACCGCCGTCGTTGCTAAAGATGAAACGCTTGTTTTGTACGACGTTTCCAACCTGGCGGAACCCATTAAAGAGGGAGAATATTCTGGGCTTCAAGTTGACGAAGATGCCGAGATTCATGTGCTTGGCGCAAAAGGTATCGCACTCACCTTTCAAGATTTCTATACACTTGATCTTTCCAACCCACTATCGCCCGTTTTCATTAAGCAGGTGTATCCAGAAGATTTTCGCAGGGTGTTGGGCGCTCAAAAGAATTTTGTCTACTTTGATGGTTTCGCTACCGACTCGATGCGAGCCATGGATCTTTCTGAAATAGAAAGTCCGATTGTTGAGTGGCAAACGAAAGATTGGAGCGTGCATCCTGATGCGTCCAAATTCATTTTTAATGAAAGATATGCTTTCTTTTTTGACGACGGGAACGGAATCTATGTATATGACTTTGCAGATCCTGCGGAGCCCATATTTTTAAACCACCAACCGGGTTTGGTCGGCTTCGATGGGCGAGGCGACCATGCCTTCTATGGAAATTATCTTTACATCTTGAGTGGGCGAGAAATTCACATTCTTGATATCTCTGATATTGGAAATCTAGATAAGGTTGGCGAATACAACTTCCCTCCCGAAGGCTCTGGTTTTGCAAGAATTATTATTATCAATAATTTAGCCTTCGTGGATAACTCACCATTCAGCGGATCGGAACCGGCACGAATGGTAATTCTCGATTTGTCCAACCCGGCGCAACCAGAATATATTACAACTTATTATTGGGGAGAAAGGAACGCAATTGCCGGAAATTCACTCCAAAATGTTTTCATTACGGACTTCAGCGGCCTGCATGTTTTGGATTTTTCCAACCCAAGAAAACCGAAAGAAATAGGCTATTATGGCTTGGACATTTGGACTTGCTTTTATAATTGCATGGCGTTAGGGCCAGATAATATTGTTTACATATTTGGTTACCCTGCCGGGTTTTATGTTCTCCAGTTTATTCCACCAAGCCCATAAAATTATTGACCTTGACTCGGATTTGTTGGGGGAGTATCATGTAGTTACATAGGTGACCACATGAAAAAGAAGCAACCCAAGACCGAAGAGATCGGCATCCGCGAGTTGAAATCACGCGCCTCCGAAGTGGTGCGCGCCGTAAAAGAGGAACGCGCCCGCTACGTGGTGACTCAGCGCGGCGTGCCTGTGGCGCTGATCATCCCCACGGATGCCGTGTTGCCCGAAAAGAAGAGCGATGATGATGGCTGGGATAGATTGTTGGCAATCCGCGCAAGGCTTGACAAAGATAAGGGAAACAAGAAAAGTTCTCTCGAAATCCTTTCAGAGATGCGCCGATGAAGACCCCAGTCACAATAGATGCCAGTGTTTTTGTCAACGCGCTTAGCCCCGATGAAACTGGAAGCGATGAAAGTGCGAAATTGATATCCCAATTCAAACAGGAAGGCGTCGCGCTGATTCAGCCAACCCTGTTTATTCCCGAGGTGGTTGCATCCATCGCCCGAAAACAAGATAGCGCAGAAATAGCACTCGAAATTCTGCGCGAACTCAGAGACATTCCAAAATTGACACTTGTTGATCTTGACGATGATTTCGCAGATTATGCCAGCGAAGTCGCCGCGAACCACCGTCTACGCGGAAGTGACGCCGTCTACGCCGCAGTCGCCTTGCGTTTTGGGACGGAGTTGATCACTCTCGATAAAGAACAACTTGAAAGACTGCCAAAGGTTGTATCCGTGCGAGCCCCTTCCCCCAAAACCTCCCGCTTGAAACCCCCATAAAAATTCGTACAAACGAGTCGCAGACATCGCCCCTCTCTTCGATGCTGGGAGACTCTCATGGATAGGATCAAAGTCTCAGCCAACTCGCGAACGTCTGCGGTTGCCGGGGCCATTGCGGGGGTGATTCGCGAGCACAAACATGCCGAGGTGCAGGCCATCGGCGCGGGCGCAGTTCAATTGCGGCAGACATGCCAAACGTCCCGCCGCCTATGATGATTTTTTGTGTGTGGGTCGTGCAGATATTTTAACCGCCCAGCGCGTCGTTGCTCAAGTCCGCTGGGCGCACGCGTTTGGCGCGAACCATTTTGAGATAGACCGCGCCGCGCGCGTCGAGGTGAATCGCGTCGGGAGTTTGGACGATGCGAATCATCACGTTCTCGCAGGCCGAGCAACGCAGGACAATGCCCGGTCCGTGGGTGAAGGCCAGCAATGTTCCCATTTCAGACTCGTTGCCGCAATTGGCGCACTCGGTGTGGGAGGCGGTCATTTCGACGCCAAAAATTTCTTGTAACAAACCTGCAGTTGCATTTGCGTCGAGCATCAGTTCGCGATTGATGTCTTGAATTTTTTCGTCCATGACTAGCCTCCTTTGGCCGTGCCCGAGGCGCCGAAGCGCTCGGTGCGAATTTGCGCGGGCGCGACGCCGAGTTTCAGCAGTGACTCAGCAGTGGACTCAACCATCAGCGTTGGCCCGCAGATGAAGACCTGCATCGTCTTGCCAAACGGGGCAATGACTTCTTTCACCATTGTATCGTCAATGCGGCGGGCGTAACCCGTCCAACCAGCGGGCTGAGAGCGCGTGAGCGTGTGGAAAATTTCGAGTCCGTCCCCGCGCAGGGATTGAAGTTCGTCGTAATAAATTACATCTTCGCGGTTGCGCGAACTGTACAGCAATCTTGTCGGCACCATCGAGCCTGCCGCCGCGCGGTGACGAATCATGGACATGAGCGGCACGACCCCGCTCCCGCCGGCGATGAGCACCAGCGGCTCGGGCAGAAGTCCCGCCTCCCAGACGAAGTACCCGCCGATCGGTCCGCGTAATTCGATGCGGTCGCCGGGAATCAGCACATCGTGCATGTACGTGGAGACTTCGCCATCTTCGATGCGTTCGATTGTCAACGCCACTTCGCCGGCTTGCTCGGGCGGCGAGGCAATCGAGTAACTGCGTTGCGCCACGTAGCCATCCTCGGCGCTGAGGCGCACGTCGTAGTGTTGACCCGCCCGAGGGCGCGTCCAGTTCGGGAGAGTCAGCGTAAAGGTTTTTATTTTTTCCGTCTCGGGCTTGATGCTTTTGACTGTTGCGATTTGCCAGTCGAGTGGTTGTCTCATGGGGTCTCCGAAATGTGGTTGCTCTATGATCGTGGTCTCGATACGGCGGCGGTCGAGTAGCGTTCTTTGCGTATCGAGACCCGCCGCCTACTCGACCACCCTGCTTATCAATTAACTGTAACGCTCTTCCTTCCACGGGTCGGCGTGGTTGTGATAGCCCGCCGATTCCCAGAAGCCGCGCTGGTCTTTTTCCATGAAGCGCAGGCCCGCAACCCATTTGGCGCTCTTCCAAAAATAAAGGTGCGGAACGACCAGCCGCGCCGGCCCGCCATGTTCGGGGGCCAGAGGCGAGCCGTCGTATTGATAGGCCACAAAGGCGCGGCCGTTGAGGATGTCTGCGATGGGGAGATTGGTGGTGTAGCCGTCGTGCGTGAAGGCGGTGACGAAGGCGGCCTTGCGGTCGAGTTCGGCGTGCTCGAGCAAAGTGTCCACGCTGACGCCGCGCCATTGCATGTCGAGATGCGTCCACTTGGTGACGCAGGAAATATCCACGGTGTAATTTTGTGCGGGGAGTTTGAGAAAGTCATCCCATGCCCACGAGACTTTCTCTTTGACGAGGCCCTCGATGCTGAAACTCCAGCGCTTCAGGTCGAGACGGGGAGTGGGTCCCGCCGAAAGGACGGGGAAGTCCTCGGTGAGGTATTGCCCGGGCGGGAGGCGGCTGGCTTTTTCTGCGCCGCCTCTGCGCTTACCGACAAATTCACGCGAGACGAATGGTTCGGTCATGGGGACTCCTTTGTCTGTTGGTGGTGTGAGGATATCAATAGGGGAGTTTCCAAATTCTAACGGCTACCTGTGCAAGTTCTTTTTGGCGTTCTTGTATCTCTATCAATACCTTCGCCAAAGATAAATTACAAAAGTAGGGCTTTTCGGGTAAAGTAGTGTTTGCGAAAACATTCCAAACCCGAGAAGCCCATGCGAGAGATTCTAGCACTTTTACAAAATATTGCGCAATCGTTTCAGCGACCATTTTGCAACAGCTCAGCCAGGTGATTTATGGCATGTTGATTAGCAATGGACGGATGACCATGCTGGAAATTTCACGCTGGACAGAAGCAGGCGGAAGTTACCGAACCCTCCAGCGTATTTATCACCAGCCCATGCTATGGTTGCAAATCCAATGGTTTTTTTCACGAGCCAGTTACGGAAATCAGAGCACGAATATATTCTGGCAGGCGATGATGTGGTGTTTGGTAAAGCAGGCTCAGAGACGTATGGGGTGGGTCGTTTTTTTTCGAGTCTGCAAAACCGAGTAACTTGTCGTTTTTCGTATTTTCTGTGGTCGATGTCAAAGAGCGCAAATCGTACCCAATTCAAGCGGTACAAATGGTGAAAGAAAAAGAAGCTCAGCAGAAAAAAGAAACTGCGGAAAAATCAGCAAAAAAGGAAATATCTGAAAAGTGACAAAAAGAAAGATGGCCTTCGCACGCAAATCTATCAAGCCACTTTGCTCAACAATGTCTCCATTTTCTCGTCCTCCGAAGGGGACATTTTAGCTTTGCGCTAACACGTGCACACTCCTATCTTGACAACCTCAGGAAACCCTTAACTTGTGACCGATGGCGTAGGCCCTTTTTTACCCAATCCAGTTAGCAGAAATTAAAGTTAAAGCCTAGCCTCTTGCCACCACGCCGATAAATTCCATGATGATTTTCAGCGCGGCGAAAACTGTGGACTCAGACGGGTCTAGCGATGGGGCGACTTCGACAACATCGAGGCCCACAAGCGGGAGGCCTTGCATGGCGTGGAGCAGAGTCAACACTTCGCGGCTGGTCAGGCCGCCAAACTCGGGGATGCCTGTGCCGGGTGCGGCGGAGGGGTCGAGGCAGTCGATGTCTAATGAAATGTGGACGGCGTCACAGCGCGAAAGGATGCGGCGCACATCGGCGGCCACAGATTTCATGCCCAGCTCGGCCACGTCTGCGGCGCTGAAAACGTGCAGTCCGCCGTTTTCGATCAGGTCAATTTCCTGATCCTCCCACGAGCGCAGGCCGACCATGCAAATGTCTTCGGCTTTGATTCCAAATTCCATGCCGCGACGCAACACGCAGGCATGTGAGAGGCGCGAGCCATCGTATTCGTCGCACAGGTCGGGGTGCGCGTCTACCCACAAGATGCCGAGTCGTTTGCCGGCGAAGCGTTCGCGCTGTCCTTTGAAGATGGGAATCGTGACCGAGTGGTCGCCGCCGAGCAGGATGGGGATGTTCGGGAGAGTCGCTATTTTTTGGGCAACCCGCTCAAAGTCAGATTCGATGCGAAGGATGGGATGGTCGCCGAGGTCGCAGACGCTGAGTCCACTGAGGCGGGTGCGGTCCTCGCTGAAGGGGGTTACGTGGCGCGACCAAAAACGAATCCGCTCGGGGCCTTGGGCGGCGCCCTTGCGCGCGCTGGCCAGGCCGTCGAAGGGAATGCCGAGGATGCTGAAATCAGCTTGCGCGGGCGAGAGTTTGGGTTGGTGCAGATCTCCCCAATATGCGTGGTTTCCTGTGAGAGCCATTCATGCCTCCTTAATATTGTAGTCCCATTGTACCCGCCAGGGCTATTGCAACGTCGCTTGACACTTTAGTGTCCGCTAATTGGAATGGATAAAAAAGGGGTAATGGCGTAAAGCGTGGTAATCTTGTTTTGCGAACAAATCCTAGAACACCATTACCAAAATGAATCATGCCATAACCGTTTTGAATGAACTACTTGTAGGGTTACGAATTGCATGGCTTTTGCAAAGTCCAAAAACCTTCAACGCGAATTGCGCGAGTAGGCGAATGACGCGAATGAGTGCTGAGAAATTCGTGGCATTCGCGTTCCAAAAGGTTTGAAATGTCAAAAATAGAACCTGTTGAAACTATAATGCAAAATATTGGCGTTCAAAGATTGTCGAATAAAAGAAAACCTTCAACTTTTAAATCTTCTAACTTGTAATTTTCAACCTCCCCCATGCAACCCTCCTTCACCACCCTCGACAACTTCGGCCACTCGCTCAAGGCGCAATCCTTCGTCGTCCGCGCGCGCAATGTGGACGATGTCCACGCGGCGTTTCTGCGCGCCACGAAAGAGGGACTGACCGTCACTGCGCGGGGGGCGGGACGCAGTTATAACGACGCCTCGATGAACGCGGGCGGACTCGTGCTCGACCTGACGGGGATGAATCGCATCCTTGAGTGGGCACCCGCTACCGGCGTGATTCGTTGCGAGCCGGGGGTGACGATTCGTCAACTGTGGGAATACATCCTGATAGATGGCTGGTGGCCGCCGGTGGTGCCGGGGACGATGCGCCCGACGTTGGGCGGAGTCTTGTCTACGAACATCCACGGAAAAAATAATTTTCGCGCGGGGCCGATCGGCGAGCATGTGCTTGAGTTCAGCGCCTTGTTGCCGAATGGAAAAGCAGTGACCTGCTCGCCGAAGAAAAATGCGGGAATGTTTTACGCCATGATCGGCGGGTTGGGCATGTTGGGAATTTTTACTTCGATCACTTTGCAAATGAAGCGCGTGTATTCGGGCGTTGTCGAAGTGCGCGCGTGGCCCACGAGCGGTTTGCGCGAACAACTTGAATCGATAAAAGAAAACGCGCCACAAAATGATTACATCGTGGGCTGGTTCGACACGATTGGCTTGCAACGTGGACAGGTGCACGCCGCGAACATGCTCGCCGCCGGCGCAGATGCCGACCCGCGCGAATATTTGCAAGTTGAAAAACAAAACCTGCCCGAGCGATTTTTCGGCGTGCTGCCCAAGTCTGCGTTGCATTATTTTATGCGTCCATTTTTCAGCAACAACGCAGGCATGTGGCTGGTCAACACCGCCAAGGGAATTTCTGCGTTGCGCCGTCACAGTTACAAACAGCCGCACGCCGCGTATCAGTTTTATCTGGACTATGTGCCGGATTGGGAGCGCTCGTTCGGTGAGGGCGGACTCATCCAATACCAGTCGTTTGTGCCCGCCGATAACGCGCATCAAGTCTGGACCGAGATGCTGGTCCGCGCCAAAGGGCTGGGTCTGCCCCCTTACCTGGGTGTCACCAAACGTCACCGCCCCGACAAATTTTTGCTCACCCACGCCGTGGACGGATTTTCACTGGCCCTCGATTTCAAAGTGCGCCGCCCCCTTGAGCTTGCGCATCTTTTACAGACCTTC
>VFKQ01000265.1 GCA_009885445.1 Anaerolineaceae bacterium
TCCGCCAAATGGACTCGCGTGTTGACGCCGATTGCCTCTTGCGCATCGTCCATGACTTCGGCCTGCACGGGCAACCCCGAGGCGACAGCCAGTTCGACGACATCCGTGAGATAGTATTCTCCCTTTTGCAGATTCTTGGCGATGCGATGCAGAGCGTCCCACAGCCATTCGGCGTTGAAACAATACGCGCCCACGTTCAGTTCGCGGATGGCGAGTTGCTCGGGCGTGGCGACAACTTCCTCGACGATGGCAGAGACCGTCCCTGCCGGGGTGCGGACGATGCGACCAAAGCCATGCGGGTCATCGTTGAAAACTGTCAGCATGGAGAACGGGCCAGGATTCGCTTTTTGTTTGGCGACCAACTTCGAGAGCGTCCCGCCGCGCAAGAGGGGCAGATCCGCGTTACAGACGAGGACCAGGTCCGAGTGGCCGCGTAGCAAAGTCTCGGCTTGCATCACGGCATGTGCGGTGCCGAGTTGCGGTTCTTGAATCACGGTGCGCGCAGAGTCGCCGAGATATTTTTTTACCTCGTCTGCACTGTGACCGATAACAACGACCGGCGTTTCGGTGCTGGCCGCGCGCATGGCTTCGAGCGCGTGCCAAATCATCGGCTTGCCTAGGATGGGATGCAAAACTTTGGACAGGTCCGATTTCATGCGCGTGCCCTGGCCGGCGGCGAGAAGGATGGCGGTGATTTTCATTTGAAGAGTCTCCTGGCCCTCACCCCCGGCCCCTCTCCCGATTACGGGCGAGGGGAGCAGAGACAAGGGAAAATCAAACAGGCTCACTCCGCGCCAATGGCGGGGCAAGCCTGTTTGAGAGAAAAAGCCCCGCCTGCGCGGGATATTGAATAGCTGGGGCGCCTGGATTCGAACCAAGATTCACAGATTCAAAGTCTGGTGTGCTGCCGTTGCACCACGCCCCAATGAAAGCGACAAAATTGTATCACAGCGAACATGACGGAACAACGTTATTTTTTCGGCGCGGGCTTGTCATCTGCAGACGGCGCGAGGCCGAGCTGTTTGGCCTGCTCGTACGAAATAATATCCGGCTTGAGCGGCGGGTTGCCGTGTTTCTCCACGGCATCGTCCCAAAAGGCGTCGGCATCTTTGGCTTCGATTTTTTTCTTACCGGCTTGGACGAGCATGTTCTCAATATCTTGCGTGGGCACATTGACGGTGGCCAGCACCGGCGCATAAGGCTCCACCACAGTGCCGTCGGGTTGCGCGGTAGGCGCGCCCATCGAGCGCAGGGCCTTTTCCATCTCTTCGCGGTGGGCCAACATGGCGGCCACCACTTTCAGCACCGTATCTGGCGCGCCAATGTTTTCTCCGGCTACCAAGAGACCATATAACGAGCTGACCGGAATCAGCACCAGGTCGTGATCGCCGCCAGTGAAGACATGGTAATGCATCAGATTATCCTGATGAATAAAACGCGACACGCGTTGCGCGGCGCTGAAGATGGCCATGATGGCCGAAACCAGCGAGACTTCCATGCTACTGTCATAAAGTTCGCCGGCGCGCTCGAGCACGCGTCCGCGGTCACTTAATAAATAGACGGCCTGAGCCTTAGTCTCTTTGCGCAGTTTGCCCAGCAAACCCGAGAGGGTGTCATGCCGCGCCTCCATCTTTTCATCTTCGGGCGGCAGGATGGTGCGTTTGAGATTCAGCGAACGTTCGACCACATCCAAAAAGTCAGCCAGCGGAATGGGCTTATCGAAAATCGCCATGGCTCCCGCCGCACGAATGTCTTCGCGCGTGCGTTTGTCGGTCATGGCGGTGATCAAAATGGTTTTCACATCCGGGTTTTTGGCGCGCACTTTGGCCATGAGTTCCACGCCGGTCATGCCGGGTAACTTGTAATCGGAGATGAGCATGTCAATTTTGTGGCGCGAAATTTCGAGCAACGCCTCTTCCCCTGATGGCGCTTCGTGAATCTCCAACTGATGGCCCAGTGTATCCAGCGTGGCATGAATCAAACGCAAAATATCGCGCTGGTCGTCCACAATTAAAATTCGGGGATGCGCCATAAATCCATGCTCCTATTTCGCCAGCCAGCAGGCCACCATATGCTCAGGATTAATCGCGCGCAACTGCGGTTCTTCGATGGAACATTGTTCCACGGCAATCGGACAACGCGGATGAAAGCGGCAACCCGTGGGCGGGTTCAACGGGCTGGGCACATCCCCCTTAAGAATTGTGCGCTGGCGTTTCAGGCGCGGGTTCGGCACGGGAATGGCAGACATCAGCGCCTGCGTGTAAGGATGTTGCGGGTTGCGAAATAATTCTTCGCGCGTGGTGATCTCGGCCACCTTGCCCAGATACATCACCACCACGCGGTCCGACACATGCTCCACCACTGAAAGGTTGTGCGCAATAAATAAATATGTCAACCCAAATTCTTTTTGCAGGTCTTTCAAAATATTTAATACCTGCGACTGAATCGAAACGTCCAATGCAGAAACAGGTTCATCGCAAATAATAAATTTAGGGCGCAAAGCCAAAGCCCGCGCAATGCCCACACGCTGTCGCTGTCCGCCTGAAAATTCGTGCGGATAACGGCGCGCGTGATAATCTTCCAGGCCCACTTTTTTGAGCGTATCAATCATCAAATCGAAACGCTCTTTGCGCGTGCCAATGCCGTGGATGTTGAGTCCCTCCATCACCGCCTCGCCGATGGGCATACGCGGGTCGAGCGACGCATACGGGTCCTGGAAAATTATTTGCATGTCGCGGCGCACAGACTTTAACTCGCGACCTTTGAGCGAAAAGACATCGCGCCCGTCGAAACGCACCGCGCCCGAAGTGGGTTCAATCAACCTGAGCATGGTCCTGCCGACCGTCGTCTTCCCGCACCCCGACTCGCCCACCAGCCCGAGCGTTTCGCCCTTGCGCACAAAAAACGAGACGTCGTCTACGGCCTGCACTTGATTGACGACGCGTTGCAGTAACCCGGCGCGCACCGGAAAATATTTGACGAGATGCTCTACTTCCACCAGCTTTTCAACAGAATCGGAAATCATCATGGCTCCAGTAGCCTGTCATTTGGAGAGCGGGGCGCGGTGGCCTTCGGCGCTCTGATACAACCAGCAACGCACACTATGCTCGTCGCTGACGTGAATTAAATCGGGTTTGTGCTGTGTACAAATTTCCAAGCCATGCTCAATCCGCGCTGGACAGCGCGGGGCGAAGCGGCAACCCGCTGGCAGGTCAATAAGATTCGGCACCGAGCCGGGAATCACGTCGAGCCGTTCTTTAATCTCGCCCAAAACGGGAATCGAACCGATCAGGCCCAATGTGTAAGGGTGCAGCGGACGGTCAAAGAGCGTTTGCACATCGGCCTGCTCCACAATTTCGCCGGCGTACATCACGGCCACGCGCTCGCACATCTCGGCCACCACGCCCAAATCGTGCGTGATCAAAATGACCGAGGTGCCCATGTCTTCGCGCAGTTTGCGAAGCAAGTCCAGAATTTGCGCTTGAATAGTCACATCCAGCGCGGTCGTCGGCTCATCGGCGATCAGCAATTCGGGCAAACATGCCAACGCCATGGCGATCATCACACGCTGGGCCATGCCGCCCGAAAGCTCATGCGGATACGCCTCGGCGCGGCGTTCGGCATCTGGAATGCCAACCAGAGTCAGCATTTCTACAGCGCGTTTGCGGCCAGCTTCTTTTCCAAAATTCTGGTGAATGCCGAGCACTTCGGCAATTTGGTCGCCCACTCTAAAGACCGGGTTGAGCGCAGATTGCGGCTGTTGAAAAATCATCGAGATACGATTTCCGCGCACCTTGGTCATTTCTTTTTCGGTAAAGTCGAGCAGATTCTTGCCGTCAAAACTGATCTTGCCTTCCACAATTTTTCCCGGCTGAGAGATCAAGCCCATAATCGAAAGCGATGTCACGCTTTTGCCACAGCCCGATTCGCCCACTAACCCGAGCACTTCGCCCGGGTACACTTCAAAATTCACACCATCCACAGCGCGCAACACACCGTCTTCGGTGTAGAAATATGTTTTTAAATTTTCCACTTCCAACAACGGCGTGGTTTTGTTTGCCACAGCAAACTCCTTGTGCGGGTCATTTAACTATCGTGCGGGGCGTTCGCCCGATTATAGCAAAGAAATATATGCATTCCCCCTAACAGTAATGACGAGGCGCTTCTACGGGATGGTTGGATAAGCCAGCCACGGCGCGCCATACAAACCGGCAAAACCATCCAACACATTGTTGAATGGAAAAGCGATGCCAGTATAAGAGTCGTACACTGCGTCAGTGTAGAGCGGCACAATGGGCAGGTCATTCGCCAGCAAAAGCTGGAGCGCGGCCGATTCTGCCCGAGCCGCTTCGAGGTCGGTGGCGTTGCGCAAAAGGGCGCAGTGGCCGGTCAGCTCGGGAGTCTCGTATCCAAAAATATTTCCAGGCCCAAACACGTCACATAAATAGGCCGGGTAGCGCGCCAGTCGCAAACCGAGAATGAGCATGTCGAAATCGTGCGTGTCGTAAACGCGATACAAAACATCCTGCGCGTTGACATGCTCAAGCGCGACGGGAATGCCGAGGTGACGAATTTTTTCAGCGAGCGACTCGGCCCATTCGACGCGATACGCATCGGACTCAGACTCGTAGACGAGGAATCGCAACTGCGACACTGCGCGCCCATCCGCGCGTCTCAACACCAAGCCCGGAACGGGCGCCCCGTCCCAGGCGGGATTCACGTCCCAGCGATAGCCCGCGTCGGCGAGCATGGCGGCGGCGCGCGCGAGTCGTTCGCGCTCATCACGCGCGTCGCGGCACGGCACGCTGACGTGTGTATTGCGCCAATAAATATTTGCGCGCGGCACAATGCCATCGGCGGCGAGAAGAAAAGATTCTGCGCCGTCCCAGGCAATGCAGGCCAGCACCTGGCGCAAGACAAGCTGGCTAAGATCGGGATTATTTAAGTTGAAAGCGAGATAACGCAAATTACCGGCGCCATGGATGGAGAGTGTTTGCCCGCCGCCCTCAGGCGGAATTGCGCCATCGCTGGCGACGGCGAGGACGAGATTCACCTGTCCGTTTTTGAGCGCATTAAAAGCGACGGAACGGTTGGGGAAAATTTTGTAAACCGCGCGGTCGAAGTACGGCGTACTAAATGGATAGGCTGAGTTGAGCACGTTGACGATTTGATTCGTTTTAATTTCGTCGGGCTTGAACGGGCCGAAGGTGGGTTCATCTTCCGCAGACAGGGCATAAAGCGCGGCGCGGCCTGCGGCAAAAACAGCGTCGAGTTGATTTTGTTTTTCTTCGAGATGCGCGCCAATCGAATTAATGTCGTCCTGTCGTTTGTTGATTTCGGTTTGCACGTTGTTAAATTCGAGCGTACCGAATGCCAGCGTGGAGAGTTGTTGAAGCAGGTCGTCTTGTTCGCGTTGCAGGCGGGCGCGTTCTGTTTGCATGTCAAGCATGGCGCTTTCAATTTCCAGCTGTGGTTTGAGCACGGCCTGCGCCGATTCTATTTTGGGTGACCAATATGCCGCGCTGACAATCGGTCCTTGCAACGCGCCGTATTGCCAGTCTGGAATGGTTGGCTGGGAGTTGAAAATAAATTTAATTGTTTTCGCGCCGCTTGCTTCGGCGCGCAAAAGAATATTAGGGTTGTAAGCGGCGGCCCAATCGAGGCCGAGACGAAATGTCAGCGCGGTGTTGACGCTGAAGGCCACATCTTTGGCGCTGACGGGTGAGCCGTCAGACCAAACGAGTCCGGCGCGCAGAGTCACCGTTGCGGTGAATGTATCGCCCTCTTGTTTAAAAGCGGTGGGATTGCCGTCGGCGAGATAGGATTCAAATTCCCCGGTTTGCGCGTTGAGGCGATAGAGGCTGGGCCAGAAGCCAGCTTGGGCGGCGCGATTGTTATAGTCCACGCCGGGTTCGTCGTAGGTGGCCCAGACGTTGCTGAGATTCACGTCACCGATGAGGGCGAAGGTGATGGACCCCCCTCTTATCCCCCCCACGGGGGGGAGGGTTGTGGACTCCCCGCCTGTCGTGGCGCGAGTCGATTCGGGGGCGGGCGTGAGAGGCTTGGGCGGGGTACAAGCCACGAGCAGGGCAAGCAGGCCCACGGTCCAAAAAAGAGGCGGGCGCATTAAGGCTGACAGGCCTCGCCGTAGTCGTAGGTCTCGATGGCCCACAAGTCTGTGGCGGCGGTGGGGTCGATGGCGACGTTGCAGAAATCGGCGCGGGCGGCGGCGGTCTCGATGCGGTTGAAGAGCGGGATGGCGGGCAGGTCGGTGGAGAAAATTAATTGGGTCTGACGGAAGCCGGTGAGGTAGGCCACTTCGTCGGGCAGGGCTGTGCGCGCGGCGAGGCAGGCCGAGTCGAAGATGGGGTTTTTGTAGCCGCTGACGTTGGTGCCGATCCACTGATTGAGCGCATTAGGAATCTCGGCGCTGGTGAAGCGCTCGCAGGGCGGCAAGAAGCTGAAGGTAGACATGGCGAATTCGGCCAGGTCAAACTTGCGACCGAAGAGCGGGCCGCTCGGGCCTTCGGCATAAAAATCAAGTTGCGGTGAATAAGTGGTGCTGAGGCCGATGCCGCATTGCGTAA
>VFKQ01000398.1 GCA_009885445.1 Anaerolineaceae bacterium
AGCGGAATGCCTGTCTTGAGCCTGTCGAAGGGGTATCGCGCTCAATTTCGGGTACGCGGAATACCATTCGGCGCCACGTTCCTAATCATGATGCGCCCCGTGCGCGTGACCGTGGTCCTTCTCTTCGTCACTGGAGCGCAGAGTGCGCAGGCTGGGCACACTCGGTCAGCACTAATAGGACTTACGCAAAACCCTAAAACGAATCCGCTAATCTGCGTAAGCCCTAATTAAAAGGCCGCTTAGGCGCTGGGCGGTTTTCGCGTCAAAAACTTACTACTGTAGAGGGGTTGAATTAATAGAACGCGCGTACTACAATCGACGCGAGGTGAATTATGCTGAGTATTTTCAAGAATAGTTACACTTGGCTCGTAAAAACATACAACGAATTCCCGCGTCAGTTCTGGGTGGTCGTTGGCACCAGCTTTATTGACGGCGTCGGGAACACCATGGTCTTCCCCTTCTTCGCCCTGTATATCACCCAAAAATTCGATGTCGGCATGACCACTGCCGGCCTGCTGTTGGGGACGTTCTCCGTCGGCGGTTTGTTTGGCGGGGCCATCGGCGGCGCATTCGCCGACCGCTTCGGGCGCAAAACGCCGATTCTGTTCGGGCTGGTGCTCAGCGCCATCAGCAACGTCTTGCTCGGTACAGCAAACAGTCTGAGCATCATGTTCGTCATCGCCGCTGTCGGCGGATTAATCGGCAGTGTCGCCGGCCCGGCCCACGGCGCGATGATCGCCGACATCCTGCCCGAGGAAAAACGCCCCGAGGGTTTCGGCATCCTGCGTGTGGTTGGCAACCTGACCTGGATCATCGGCCCCACCATCGCCGGCTTCCTCGCTTCCATTTCATATCTCACACTCTTCCTCACCGACGCGGCCCTGAGTTGTGTAGTCGCGATCATCGTCTACTACTTCATCAAAGAGACGCGCCCCGAAAAACCGGCAGGCCACCAAGAGCAGACCATGACCCAAACCATGGCTGGCTATGGCAGAGTCTTGCGCGACTTTCCCTTCATCGCCTTCACCCTGTGTTCCATTTTGATGGGCATCGTCTATCTGCAAATGTATAGCTCACTGTCCGTCTACCTGCGCGACAATCATGGCATCAACGAGCAGAGCTACGGCCTGCTCATGTCCACCAGCGCCATCACTGTTATCTTCTTCCAGTTTTGGATGACACGACAGATCAAGACTCGTCCGCCCTTTCTGATGATGGCCCTCGGCGCGACCTTTTACGCCATCGGCTTCGCCTTGTTTGGCTTCGTCGCCGGCATGGCCCTCTTCGCCTTTAGCATTTTCATCGTCACCATCGGTGAGATGATCGTCGTGCCCACAAGCCAGACCATCATGGCCGGTTTTGCACCGCCTGAATTTCGCGGTCGCTATATGGCCGTCGGCTCGCTGGCATGGATTCTCCCCGCCGTGTTCGGCCCAAGCCTGGCAGGGTTGATTCTCGACAACTACGACCCCAACTTGCTGTGGTACATCAGCGGCATCCTCACCGCCATCACCGTCGCCGGCTTCTACATAATGCATGTGCGACTCGGAGCGAATCAACAATTCGCCCCCAGTGCAAAGACAGCGCCAGCCACAGACTGACACAAGCAGAAGGACGGGCATCTCAGCCCGTCCTTTTTATTTTCAACGCCACAGTTCGCACCGCGCTTGAAGCGGGCCGACTAAAGTCTAATGGTGGTGCGCCCCGTGGGCGTGACCGTGGTCCTTCTCTTCGTCACTGGCCGCGCGCAGGTTGACAATCTTCACGTCGAAGTGCAATTCTTTGCCAGCCAGCGGATGGTTGAAGTTCAGGCGAATCACGTCGCCGTCGACGTGCTGGATGCGCGCGTAGGTGGGGTGGCCGTCTTCGTTGGTGAGTTCCATTTCGACGCCGGGTTTGACGGGCAGGTCGTCGGGCAGTTCGGCGCGGGTCACGTCCATGAAGGCTTTCTCGTCCATGGGGCCGTAGCCCTCGTCAGCGGGGACCACGATCTTTTTTGAGTCACCCACTTTCAGCCCGGCCAGTGCGCGCTCGAGGCCGGGGACAATGTTATTCGCGCCGTGCAAATAATCCAGCGGCTCGTGCCCCTCGGAAGAGTCGATGACCTTGCCATCCACGCGCAGAGTGTATTCCATCGAAACGACCTGGCCGTCCATTACTTTTGAGTCCATGCTTGTATCTCCTTGTTCTGGCGAGACGCCAGGAATTTACCCTAAAGGGTACTATGTGCGCCGATTGTACCCGTTTCGTTGCAACGATAATTAAATTTGAGATTACAATCAAACTATCCAGCTGAGGAGTAACCCATGCCCAATATTCTTGAAGTACAAAATCTCGTCAAAAATTATGGCGACTTCACTGCCGTTAAAGGAATTACCTTCGACATCCAGGAAGGGGAAATATTCAGCCTGCTGGGGCCGAATGGCGCGGGCAAGACCACAACCATTTCGATGCTTTCGACTCTGTACACGCCCACTTCAGGTGACGCATTCATTGGCGGACATTCGGTTACGAAGGATGCGATGGGCGTGCGTAATATCATGCTTGCTGGACTTGTGGTGTTCTTAATCGGCGCGGGGGCCTTTCTCGCCGCCAGATTTAATTTGCCGCTGAGACGCTTGCCCGGCGACATGCGCATCGAAGGGGAGACTGGCGCGTTTTACTTCCCGCTGGCCAGTTTGATTTTGGTGTCGGTGGTGTTGACGATGGTGTGGAATGTGGCTTTTCGCTGGATAAAAAATAGCGGTAAACAGGTCTTGGGCTAAGAGGCAACTCATGGACGAATTCTGGAAAAACAACGGCGATAAAGTTTTGGTGGGGGTTGTTACGGCTATCCTTGTTCTGGTTCTGTCTGAACCGATCAAAGCGCTCTTCAGAAAAATCGGGGAATGGTTCGATGGTTTCCTGCAAGCGCTTGGCTTTGGTGTGAAAAAGCGATATTACGATGCGTTAACCGTCACCCGCGAAAACCTCAAACTGATCGGCACTTACGAAGACCGCGAGAAACCCCCAAAGTTGGAAAACGTTTATATTTCCCTCAAATTGGATTCGGAGGGCGACGCGCGTGCCGATGATTGGATCAGGCTTTTCAAAAAACCCAACAAGCATATTGCCATCAAGGGCATGCCGGGTGCAGGCAAAACCACCCTGTTGGATTATCTCATTCTGATTTTCACGGGACGTATAGCCCATCCACTTCAAAAAGAACTTAACAACCCCCTGCCTATTTACATTCGTTTGCGAAAACTGAAACGCCTGCCACTCAGGGAGTTTATCGGCTCGCGTGAGCATTGCGAAGAAGAAATTCCCTATCGGTATTTCGAGAAGCGTTTGGACGCGGGCAAATGTGTTGTTTTGTTCGACGGCTTGGACGAGGTGCTCGACGAAAATGATAAAGACCATGCCGTACATCAAATCAAACTGTTCACGGAGAAATATAAAAAGAACTGGATCATTGTCACTTCGCGCCCGATGGGCTGGAGCAAACAATTCTTCCCCGATTTTGATGAGTACGAAATTCAGGATCTAGACGACGATGCTGTGCGTAAATTCATCGGCGACTGGTATCGCATGCTGAAAGTTGCTGAGTCGCAGAAAAACCTGCCGGAAAAAGCCAGCCCTGAACAAACCCGTAAAGCGGAGGAAGCGGCAAAAAAGTCCGCCTCCAGCGAGGCGGGGGAACTCTGGACGAATCTTTCCAAAATACCGGGACTGCTCAAGGTCGCGCGCCGACCGTTGATCCTCGTCTTGATCACGCTGGTGTACAAGTATCAGCACAGCCTGCCCCAGGGACGCGCCGAACTGTACAAGGAATGTCTTAAAATCCTGCTGGATACGTGGGAGGATAAAAAAGATATTGATTCGCCCATACGAGCCATCCCTACCAAAGATAAACAATCCATCCTAATGGTGATCGCTTTCGAGTTTCTCAAGCGCGAAATCCTGCAAATGAAAGTCGCAGACTTGCAGGAATTGGTCGCGCCTTTGCTCTCCAGTCGTAACTTGCCGATTGACGCAGAAGATTTTATCGGGCAGATTTCCAGCCGTTCCGGTATTCTCGTGGATTTTGGGGTGAACGAATACGGCTTTGCCCACCGTGCCCTGCAAGATCGGCTTGCCGCCGATTACATTGTGGATGAAAAACTCACCAACATGTTGCTCGAACACGCCGACCAGGATGAATGGCGTGAAGTGATTCTGATTGCCATTGGCTTGGTGACAAAAGACCTGCGTACGGAATTGCTAAGGGCACTGCTCGTCAACAGCGATAAAAGCGCGGCGAGTTTGGCAATGGCGGGCTCGGCTCTCGCAGAAGGTATTCAAATAGAACCTGCCTTACGCGCCGAAATTACAGACACATTGACCGCGCACCTGGACGTTGCCAAAACATCCAGTGAGTTTGGGATGTTGAGCAGTTCACTTTTCGATGCAGACCCCGTTGTTGCCCAGAGTTGGATCGGCTCCGCTCTCTCGGGACGCAACCTCGATCTGCAAAAACGCATCCTCACCTCGCTCATCCCCGAACTCGGACTGGAGCAAAGCAGACCATTTTTGCCCACGCTGACAAAGGTGCTCGCCGACGCGCACGCCGAGGCAAGCTTGCGCGCTCAATGCGCCCGTGCGCTTGCAAAACTCAAACCCATAGCCGATGCTGAATTATGGAACACATTAAACTCAGCCCGCGCGCACAACGATGGTGAACTAAAATCCGCCGCGACCTGGGCGACCTGCGAGTTGGGGCACTTTGAAGAATTGGGTTTGGTCAAAGTTCCCGCCGGTGAATTCCTGATGGGCAGTTCGGATTCAGATACTCAAGCAAATGCTGGCGAAAAACCACAACACACGGTCTATCTGCCGAATTACTACATCGCCAAACTGCCCGTCACCGTTGATGACTACCGTGCCTTCGTGCAGGCGAGTGGATACAAATCACAATATGAAGATCGCGCTCTCAGAGGCACAGGCAATCATCCCGTTGTCTATGTAACCTGGAATGACTCACTTGCCTTTGCGCGTTGGAAAGGCTTGACCCTGCCCAGCGAAGCCGAATGGGAAAAAGCCGCGCGCGGCACCGATGGGCGTATCTATCCGTGGGGCAATGAATGGCAGAGCGGGGTTGCCAACACAGATGAATATTGGCAGAAGCCCCAAACTCTTTGGGATCGTGTGCGGCGTAAAAAGAATGAAAAAACTACTACACCTGTCGGTTCCTTCCCGCAGGGCAATTCGCCTTATGGTTGCGCGGACATGGCAGGCAATGTGTGGGAGTGGACGCGCAGTGTTCGCAAAGAATATCCGTACGATGCCAATGATGGCCGTGAGGACGAAGCCGCTTCAAGTCGCCGTGTGCTGCGCGGCGGTTCCTTCTTCTACGGTCTGAGGTACGCCCGCTGTGCTTCCCGCGACGACGACGACGGCCTCCTCA
>VFKQ01000331.1 GCA_009885445.1 Anaerolineaceae bacterium
GCTGGTGAAAAACAAAAAATTTAGTTATGTCGCAATGGGTCACATTCACAAGCCGCAGGATGTGAACGAAGGCTTTCAACCGCCCGTCGTGTATCCCGGCTCCATCGAGCGCATTGACTTTGGCGAAGCCGCCGATAAAAAATATTTTGTCATCGCGCACGTTGAACACGGAAAAGACACGCGCGTGGAATGGCGCGAGCTGACGGGGGCGCGTCCCTTCATCGATCGGCGAACCCGCCTGACGTCGGGTGAGGGCGTGACCGAGGCGCTTAAGTCCGCTTTACCGGGGGCGAAACAAATGCAGGGCGCAATCGTCCGCCTCGTGGTCGAATATCCGCGTGAACTCGACACGTTGATTGACGAGCCTGCTTTGCGAAAATATGCGCAGGGCGCGTTTGAATTTCATCTGGTGAAAAAACCAAAAAGCGAAGCGCGCGCGCGCATTGCCGAGGGACAGATCGTCAGCAGTCTCGGCCCGCTGGAGTTGCTTGGGCAATATTTCGAATCGGCGAAAGTGAAAGATGCGGAGCAACTGCAAAAACTTGCACAGGAAATTCTCGCTGAAGACGAGTTGGGGGGTTGAAATTTTACCGCTCGCCGCGCCCAAAGATGTCATGCAGCGCGAGATGGAAAACTTTGGCATTGATTTCAACAAGACGCATCGCGTGGTGGTAAAAAATACATGGGGCTTTATCGATATAATCAAATTGTTTTCCCATATAACTTATCAAATTACAGGAGCCTGTTCATGACAACTGATTCCCCCAAGCCCTCGCGCGCGGCGCGCTGGTCACTCATCATCGGCATTCTCGCCTGGTCGGTGTGGTGCGTGTATTTCATTATCTTCGCCGCCATGATCGAAGGCGGCACCGATTTTGGTAGCGGCCTCGACGCACAGGCGCTTGGTTACACCGTCATCTTTGGCGGCGGGTTGGCCGCATCTGTTATCAGCGTGCTCATCGCCATCATTGGCCTGATTGCCGGCATTCGCGCTTTGCGCAACAAAGACCCGCAACGCGGCATGGCCATCGCCGGTCTGCTGCTTACCATCGTCTGCATTTTGCCCTATCTATGTATAATTCTGTCACTGCCATTCTCCGGGTTATTCTCGGGCGGTAATTAAAAAACAAAACTCGGAAGTCTTCAAGGCTTCCGAGTTTTTATTTCGCCAGTTCGGCCACAAACATTTCCAGCGCCAAATCCAGCGGCATCACGCCGGTTTTGGCGGACTCGTCCATTTTGAGTAAGCGCCGATAGATGGCTTCCAAACTTTTCATCGTAAATCTTCCCGCCTGCTGAAAAACTTTTCCCGCCACGAACGGATGCACGCCCAGCGCCTCCTGCACATCCTGCACCATGCCGCGCGCCTCGACCACTTCGCGCGCTTGAATTAATAATCTAAACTGACGGATGATCATCGGGAAAATCGCAAACGCATCCTGCTCTTCAAACATTTTGCGCAACATCGATTGGGACTTCTGCCCGTCGCCCGCGGCGAGACTGTCGACGAAGGCGAAGATATCCACCGAGGCCGTAGACACGCTGACCGCTTCGACGTCCGCGCTCTCAACGGGTCGTGCCCAATTGACATAACTCAGCAGTTTGGCGATTTCCTGCGCCGCCTGACGCGGGTCCGCGCCGACGAGTTCGGCCAGCTTCGCGGCGGCGGCGGGCGAAATTTTTCCGCCCTGCTTTTTCATTTCGTTCACGATCCAACCGGCCATGTCGCGCACATTGGGCGCCATCAGCGCCTCGGCCTTCGCGGACTCTGTCTTCGCGGCCCACTTCACCAGCCAGTGACGGTCCGCTTCTTTGGGCTCGACGGTTTCATGCAGGACCAGCAAAGTTGTCGGCGGGACGTTGGCGAGGAAGGCGATGAATTTCTTTTTTTCTTCGGCCTTTGAAAATTTTTGTGAGGGGTTGGCAAGGATGACGAGTCGCTTCTCGGCCAAAAAAGGCATGGCGTTGACGGCGTTGTTTAAGTCTTCGTCGCTGGCCGTGCGCGCTTCAAGACGGGCGGTGTTCATGCCGTCTTTGTCGGTCTTGGCGGCGATGTCATTTAATCGTCGCGCAATCGCGAATTCGTCTGTGCCGTAGAGGAGGAGGACGTTGTTCATCGTTGACGGTAGGGGCACGGCGCCGCCGTGCCCCTACGATAATTTATTTTGTAATCACCCGATGCACACCCTTGCGCACGCGGCGGATGTCTGTGATTTGCAGATTCCCCAGATCGGCCTCGGTGGTGACGTGTTGTTGTAGTTTTGGTCCCAGCGGACGGGCGAGGGAGTAGCCGACGAATCCCAGCGCGACGGCAAATGGCAGGGCGGCGATTTTGCCGAGGGTGGAGGAGCGGCCTCGCAGGGGCAACCCGCCAAAAGCGTAGGCGAGAACCGCGCTGGTGGCCATGTTGGTGCCACAGCCCTCGTGAATGGCGAGTCCGCTTTCGCCGGCGTTGAGTCGAATCCGCGCTTCGTCGGAGGCGTGATAAATTTCTTCGAGGGTGAAGTCGCCGAGGATGAAGAATCCGGTTGGGTTGGAGTGACCCGCCATGGGCGCGGCGTGTGTTCGCGCCAGCATGTGCAGGCTGGCGTGTTCGAGGGCGTGGTTACGTCGGGTTTCGAGAATGTAGGGCAGGTCGAGAATCATAGGGCGATTATAGCGCACGCCGATAGGTGATGCTGAATGGGTGGCGTCAGTTTTTTGAAAAACCATTAAACACGAAGGCGATGTCCTGAGCTTGTCGAAGGGACACAAAGTACACCAAGTAAAAGCGAATGCCAATTTTCCGCCCTTTCCCCTTCGTGACCTTGGTGTACTTTGTGTTTAAAAAGCTCTTCTCCCAAAATTTCGACGTCCACCCATGCTTAATCAGCTCATTGCGAGGGCGCGCGTAGGACTGTATAATCACGGCATCTACAAACCAAGGATGTGACGCATGTCATCTTTTGCAACATTGCTAACGCAGGAACAAGTGGAACGAGTGCATGACGCCTCGCTGGAGGTGCTCGAAAACGTTGGTTTGCTGGTGCGCCTGCCACGCGCCCGCGAGATTTTTGCGGCGCACGGGTGCAAGCTGGATTCTGAAACGAACTATGTTAAATTTCCGCGCGCGGTGATTGAAAAATATCGCAAGATGATTCCGCATAGTTTTACTTTTCGCGGACGCGACCCACAGTTTGACCGCACGATTCCGCAGGACCGGCCGATTCTCGTCACGGGCAGTTCGGCCCCAGATATCATAGACCCGCTGACAGGGCGGGAAAGGCGCGCGCGCTCGGATGATATTTCGCGCATCGCGCACCTCGTCAACGCTCTCGTCTCGTACGACGTCTTTTCCATTTCCACGTTGGCCGACGATGCGCCCGAAGGTCAGTTCACACTGGCGCGTTTGTATCCCGCGCTTAAGTATTGCATGAAACCGATTCGCGTCACGACCAAAGACACCGAAGACATTCACATTATTTTAAAATTGTTATACGCGATTGCCGGAAGCGAAGCGGCCTATATGGAGCGTCCGTTTGTGACGCATCATTATTGTCCGGTCGTTTCGCCGCTGACGATGGACACGCTCTCCACTGAGGCGATTATTTTCTTCAGCGAAAAAGGTTTGCCCGTTTACCCAAGCATCGTGCCGAATGCCGGACTCACTTCGCCGATGTCGATGGCTGGCACGCTGGCACAAGGCAACGCGGAATTTTTGGTGGCCGCTGTTTTGATGCAGATGTGCCGCGAGGGGACGCCGACGATTTACGCCTCGCTCCCGACCGTGGCGGATATGCGCTCCGGTGCGTATGCCTCCGGGGGAATCGAATGCGCCATGCTACACATGGCCTTCGCGCAGATGGCGCGTTTCTATGATGTGCCCAGCGGCGGATATATCGGCCTGACGAATTCCAAAGTGTTGGACGCGCAAGCAGGTTACGAAACGGGTATGTCCGCAGTAGCGGGCCTGCTCGGCGGCGCGGACATGTACAACCTCGGCGGGCTGATCGACGCGCTGAAAACTTTCCACTTTGCCAAAGCGGTGATTGACGATGAAATTATGCAAATGCTCAAGCGCATGAAGCGCGGCATTGCCTTCAGCGAAGAGGAGCTGGCCCTCGACGTGATCGCAGAGGTCAAGCCCGGCGGCTCTTTCTTGATGAGCCCGAATACCATCAAGCACATGAAGAGCGAGGCCCTGCTGACGAAGATCGCCGACCGCGACGCGCGCTCGATCTGGGAAAGAAAAGGTTCGCTGGACGCGCAAGGGCACGCGATGAAGCGCGCCAATGAAATCCTTTCGAAGCCGAGCACCACGCTTTTCTCAGACGAGGTCGAAGGCCGCATCCGCGCCGAGTTCCCCGAGCTGATTCCAGCCGTGCTCGAAATGCCGCACTAAAACATTCTCCGCTCCTTTTGCCTCCCTTGGCGACGGGAGCGGAAATTTATTATCCAAACATTTTCACCGCGAAGAATGCCCTTCGCGCTCCTAAAAAACTTCGCGCCCTTTGCGGTCTTCGCGGTGAAAAATTAGATACATAAACCAGTAAAATAATTAAAGGAATTGCCAATGAAAATCTTCTTCGCCACCGACATTCACGGCTCCGACATTTGCTGGATAAAGTTTTTGAACGCGGCCAAATTTTATGAGGCCGATACGCTCGTGCTGGGCGGCGACATGACCGGCAAGGCCATCATCCCCATCGTGCACCAGGGCGGCAAGAATTACAGCATGACCCTGCTGGAGCAGGATCACAAAATCACGGATGACGAGCAAATGACTGAGATGGTCAAGCGTGTACGTAGTCGTGGCTACTATCCCTACATGACCACGCCGGATGAGATTGCCGAACTCGAAAAGAATCCCGAGCGCATCAATAAAATATTTTTGGACGAGGTACTTAAAGTCGTGCAACAGTGGATGGACCTGGCCGAGAAAAAACTGGCTGGCACGGATATGAAAGTCTATTGCTCGCCGGGCAACGATGACATGGACGAAGTAGATGAAGTGATTCGCGCTTCCAAGCGTGTGATTCTGGTGGAGGGCAAAGTAACTGCGCTGAACGCCGACCACGAAATGATCGCCTCGGGCTGGTCCAACATCACGCCGTGGAACACGCACCGCGAAGAGGACGAGGAGCAACTCAAAGTCAGGTATGAGGCGATGGCGTCGCAGTTGAAGAATCCGCTCAACGCGATTTTCAACGTCCACGTGCCGCCGTACAAATCAGGCCTGGACGAGGCCCCCGAACTGGACAAGGATTTGCGCCCCGTGCTGGCTGGCAACTCGATGATTCCCGTCGGCTCGACGGCCCTGCGCGATGCGATTAAGAAATATCAGCCGCTGTTGAGCCTGCACGGACACATCCACGAGGGACGCGGCGCCACGCACATCGGGCGCACGTTGTGCATCAACCCGGGGTCCATGTATGAGCAGGGTGCACTGTTGGGCGCGCTGGTCAACGTGGGCAAGGATAAGATCGAAAACTACGTGCTGACCAGCGGGTAACTCCCGTCTGGCAGGCGTGTTATAGGTGATGGATACGCCGCCTGAATTGCGTATCAACCCATTCTTAAGGAGAGTGTCTCATGGCTAATTTGTTCGTTCGTAAGGCGACTGGCATGGTACGTTCGTGGTCAGTCTTCGACGCGTTTATCTACTCGTTTTTCTCGATCAATCTGGTCACGCTGGGATTCTACATCTTTAGTCAGATGTATTTCTTTGAAGGCGGCATGATCAATGCCTTGTTGCTCAGCGCTTTCTTCCTGATCTTTGAAGTGATCGTTTACGCTTCGTTGATCTCGGTCATGCCTCGTTCAGGCGGTGACTATGTGTGGATGACGCGCATCTTCGGCGGTGGCGTGGGCTTCGTACTCGCCATGACAGGCTGGTGGTTCACCCTCTGGCTGTGGGTCCCGCTGTATGGCGACATGTTGCGCCATATTGTGATTACGCCAATTTTAGGCCTTCTAGGCGCAACATCCACTGCGTTGTGGTTTGGACAAACTGAAATGGGCTTATTCGTCACAACGTTGATTACTGTCGGTCTCGCAACGCTGACCGTTATCCTCGGCATGAAGACCTACGCGCGCATTCAAAAATACTCCTTCTATGCGGGTATGGCGGGCTTGTTGATTGTGCTCGTTTTGCTCCTCACCGGTTCACCTGAGGCCTTTCAGGCGGGCTTGGAGAAATATGCGGTTGGCGCGTTTGGCGCACAACCCGGCGTGTATGCTGCCACAGTGCAGGCTGGTATTGATGCCGGAGCCGCCACACCTATGACCGGCGGCTCGCTGAAGACAATTGGTTTGTTGTTGCCTTACATCGTTTTCTTCAATTTGTTCCCCAATTGGGGCGCAACCTTGTATGGCGAAGTGCGTGGTGCAACTGATTACAAACGCAACCTCTCGGGCATGGCTTGGGGACTGGGTGTTACCACAGTGCTCGGGGTGCTCTTTTTCCTGGGCATCAATAAATCCATTGGCTGGGATTTCTACATGCAAGCCAACGGAGCCTGGTGGAATTCAATCTGGTTTGGCGCTGAATCGCCCATGCCCATGTGGCCTTACCCTGCCTTGTTCGCCGCCTTCCTGACCGATAGCACCCTTGTTCAATTACTGATTATCGTGCTGATGAGCTTCTGGTGGTTCGGTTGGGTGGGCACGGTCTTCCTGTCTTCCACGCGCGTAATCTTCGCCGGCGCGTTTGACCGTTTGCTTCCCGCAAAAATGGCCGAACTCAACGAGCGCACCGGCGCACCAGTGAATGCAATTTACTGGATGGCGATTCCGGCTGTGGTGATTTCCTACCTCTTCGCTTTCAATGAGGCGGGCTTCCGCTCGCTGACTCTGTTTGGCACCCTCGTGATCGCAGTCATGTATCTCGGTACTTCCATCGCCGCCATCGTTTTGCCATACACGAAGAAGGCGTTGTTCGACGCATCGCCCATCGGCAGCATGAAAGTCGCAGGCATTCCCGTCATCACCATTTCAGGTGCCATCTTTAGCGGCTTCCTCATCTACCTGCTGTATCAGTGGATTCTCGATCCGAACGCGCTCTATGGCATTGGCTACAGCATCAACGACGCCGGTTACAAAAACACCACGTCCATGATTCTGATGTTCGTGTTCTATGCGGGCGCGGCTGGTATCTACTACTACTTCAAGATGCGCCGCAAAGCCGAGGGTATTGACCTCGACAAGGTGACCTCCGAAATCCCGGTTGAGTAACTTTCTTGCACGCCAAGTTGAGACCCTCAAGGTGCGAGCCTTGAGGGTCTTATTTATTGGTAGAATTCGCGCATGCCCATTGAAACCGATATCTTTGCTGAATTAGAGCGTCTCACCAGCGCCGCGCGCGAACAACAGATTCTTATACGCGCCATTGGCGGACTCGCCGTGCGCGTGCATAGTGGGGACTTCACGAAATTCTTCCAACGCGAATATCATGACCTTGATTTTGTGGCTGAGCAGAAAGAGCGCCGACGCATCGAACCATTCTTCCTCGAAATGGGTTACGAGTCAAATCGGCAGTTCAACATCTTGAACGGCGCAAA
>VFKQ01000278.1 GCA_009885445.1 Anaerolineaceae bacterium
TGACCTCGCAATACGACAAATCTCTGCCGCGCGAAGAAATCATGGACGGCGTAAAAATAATTCGTGTCCCCGTTGCACTGCGCATCAGCAAGGGAGTCATCGCGCCCACCTTCGGCACTGTCGCCACAAAACTCGTCTGGCAACATGATGTTGTCCAACTGCACCTGCCTCAATTCGATGCGCCCGGCGTGGCCTTGCGCGCGCGTCTCTTCGGCAAGCCCGCCGTGCTCACCTATCACTGCGACCTCAATCTCCCAACTGGCGCGTTCAATCGCGTGGTCAACACCGTCGTGCACACCATGAACAACGCCGCCGGAATTTTGTCGAATCACATCGTCACCTACACACAAGATTACGCGGACCACTCCCCCTACCTCTCGCGTTATCGCCATAAACTGACTCCCATCCTCCCCCCCGTCGAACTGCCCGCGCCGGTAGCGGGCGCCGTGGACTCCTTCGCCACCCAGCACGAGATAGCGATTCGCCGCCCAGTCATCGGCATGGCCACGCGTTTCGCCAGCGAAAAAGGCGTCGAGGTTTTGCTGGAGGCCCTGCCCAAAGTGCTCGAAAAATTTCCGCACGCGCAAGTGCTCTTCGCTGGTCAACATGAAAATGTGATGGGCGAGACGGCCTACTTCGAGCGCCTCAAAGCGCAGATTGAAAAATACGAATCCAGCGGACACTGGAAATTCCTCGGCAACCTGAACCCTGAACAAATGGCCGCCTACTATCCCGCGCTGGGTGTCCTCGTGGTCCCCTCGCTTAATTCCACAGAGGCTTTTGGACTCGTGCAAATCGAAGCGATGATGAACGGCGTGCCATGCATTGCCTCGGCGTTACCGGGCGTGCGCCGTCCCGTGCAGATGCACCAAATGGGCGAGATCGTGCCCATCGGTGACTCGTCCGCGTTGGCGCAGGCGTTGCTCAAGGTATTAAGCAATAAAGAAAATTATCATGTTGATATTGCTGAACTAAAAAAAATCTACAACCCCGACTCCGTCGCCGCGGAGTATGAAAAATTATTTGCGAAATTAATGGGGAAATCGTAATGACCAATCGTAAATCTCAAAAGGTGGTCTCGATACGCCCCGAGAAGATCGCTCGGGACTACTCGACCACCGACAATCGTCAATCA
>VFKQ01000054.1 GCA_009885445.1 Anaerolineaceae bacterium
GATTCGCTTGGCCTATCGTTATCAGTATTGCGAAGATTATCCAAATCCGCTGGTGTTAGAGGCCGGCATCAAAGAAGCGATTTGGGAAAATGATTAACCAACGTAGGGCCGCAGTAATGCTGCGGCCCTACGCATTATTGAAGGAGCAACCATGAACAAAGCCCATCACGTCAACATCGGCGACACACGCATTCACGTTGTGGAGCGCGGCGCGGGATTCCCGCTCATCGTCCTGCACGGCGGGCCGGGACTCGACCATCACATGTTCGGCGACTACCTCGACCCGCTGACCGATTCATTTCGACTCATTCTCGTTGACCAGCGCGCGCAAGGACTCTCAGACATGTGTCCACCAGAGACGTGGACGTTGGAGCAGATGGCAACAGACGTCAAGTCGCTCGCTGACGCTTTGGGCTTGGGCAGATACGCCGTGCTGGGTCATTCCTTTGGCGCATTCGTGGCATTGCAAAATGCCGTGGACTATCCGGGCGCGGCGGCAGTCAGCATTATTTCCAGCGGGCTGGCTTCGGCGAAATATCTTGAAAAGGTTTGGGAGAATCTGGCAAAGTTTGAACCCGCCTCATTGCGCGAGCAAGTGACGGAATCCTGGGAAAAAGAAAAAACTGTGCAAACGCGCGAAGAGGCGGACGCACTCCTGCACGAACAACTGCCGATGCAATTCCGCGACCCGTTCGATCCGCGCATTCCAGATTTTGAAAGGCGCACCGCCGGAGTCAGTTCGCCGGATGTCTTGCGCAAATTTGCGAACGCAGACTACGGCGGCATCGAAGTTGAGCATCGCCTGCACACCGTCACCCAACCCGTGCTGGCCCTGGCCGGTCGCCATGACCGCACCTGCGTTGTCGAGGGCGCACAGGCCATGGCAAAGGGATTGCCAAACGCCGAGTTCGTCGTCTTCGAAGAGTCCGCGCACATGACGTATGTAGAGGAAAATGAAAAATATTTGCGCGTGGTGCGCGAGTTTTTAGAGAAGCACATGTAACGCGACACCATGGTGTCGCGTTACAACAAAAAAATGCGACTGTCAGGCTGACAGTCGCATTTTTTTGTATTCGGCGGAATGCCATTCCGCGCTACATCATTAATCTTCCAGCAAGTCTTTGACCTTCTTGGTCTGTTTGCCGCGCTCGTCGGTGTTGAGGATGCGCTTGCGGATGCGATAATTTTCGGGAGTGATCTCAAGCAGTTCATCGTCAGACAAATATTCAATGGCCTCGTCCAACGACATGTTGCGCGGCGGGGTCAGACGAATTTCCATATCGCCGCGCGAGGAGCGCATGTTGGTGAGGTGCTTCTTTTTGCATACGTTGATGGGCATGTCGCCGCCGCGCGAGTTTTCGCCGATGACCATGCCTTGGTACACTTCGACGCCCGGGCCAATAAAAAGCACACCGCGCTGTTCGGCGTTTTCGAGAGAGAATGCTGTGGAGGGACCAGCTTCCATGGCAACGATGGAGCCACTTGAGCGACCCGCCATCGGGCCGGCCATTTCGTCGTAGCCGTGAAAGATAGTGTGCATCACGCCATTGCCGCGTGTGGAGGTCAGGAATTGATAGCGGAAGCCAAGCAGTCCGCGCGTGGGGACAATGTAGACCATGCGCGTGGTGCCCTGGCCGGAGTCAGCCATCTCGAGCATCCGCCCGCGGCGGGTGCCAAGCATTTCAACCACCACGCCAACAGTGTCGGCGCTCGTTTCAACGTGCACTTCTTCAAATGGTTCAAGGATCGCGCCGTCTTCGGCTTTGTGGAAGATCACTTCGGGGCGTGAGACCTGGAACTCGTAGCCTTCGCGGCGCATCGTTTCGATGAGGATGCCGAGGTGCAATTCGCCGCGTCCGCTGACGAGGAAGTTTTCAGCAGAATCGGTCTCTTCGACACGCAGGGCAACATTGGTGCGCAGTTCTTCAAACAAGCGTTCGCGTAAATTGCGCGAGGTGCCCCACTTGCCTTCGCGTCCTGTGAATGGTGATGTGTTGACACCGAAGGTCATGCGGACAGTGGGTTCTTCCACTTTGATGGTGGGCAAAGCGACTGGGTTGAGCGGGTCGGCCAGAGTCTCGCCGATGCCGATGCCTTCGAGGCCGGCAAGGGAGACGATATCGCCGGCTTGCACAGAATCGATTTCAACGCGATTGAGTCCCTTAAACGTGTAGAGGTAGCGAGCGGTCTCGGGCAAGTTCTTCCCGTCCACGGTGAGGCGGGCGAGTTTTTGACCAGCTTTGATTGTGCCAGCGAAGATACGTCCGATTGCAGTAACGCCGCGATAGTCGTCGTATCCGAGGGAGGTGACCAGCAATTGGAGCGGAGCGTCTGGGTCCACTTTGGGCGCGGGGACGTGGCGCAGGATGACGTCAAATAGAGGATTTAAATCGGGGCTTAACTCCGGCGTCAGTCCGGCGCGTTGCGAGGTGGCCATGGCGTAGACGACGGGGAAATCCGCTTGTTCTTCTGTCGCGCCGAGTTCGATGAATAAGTCAAATGTATCGTTGAGTACTCGCGCAGGTTCGGCATCTTTGCGATCCACTTTGTTGATCACGACGATGGCTTTGTGTCCCATGGCGAGGGCTTTCTTGAGCACGAAGCGGGTCTGCGGCATGGGGCCTTCGGCGGCGTCGACGAGGAGCAGAACGCCGTCAACCATGTTCATCACACGCTCAACTTCGCCACCGAAGTCGGCATGGCCGGGGGTGTCGACGATATTAATTTTGATCGGCTCGCCGGTGACGGGGTCGGGCAAAACGATGGCGGTGTTTTTAGCAAGGATGGTGATGCCGCGCTCGCGTTCGAGGTCGTTTGAGTCCATGACGCGTTCGGCGACGTGTTGGTTGTCACGGAAGGTGTGAGATTGACGCAGTAGGCCGTCGACGAGGGTGGTCTTGCCGTGGTCTACGTGGGCGATGATGGCGATGTTGCGGATTTTATTGGGGTCTTGAGTAGCTTTGGTCATAAAATTAAAAACGCGCCTGAATTCAAGCGCAATACTTAAATAATTA
>VFKQ01000306.1 GCA_009885445.1 Anaerolineaceae bacterium
CGGCGTCGCCGTGCCCCTACAATAACCAAAGGAGAAATTCTTTCATGCCCAAAATTATCGGAATTGACCTCGGCACGACCAACTCAGTGGCCGCATTTATGCAGGGCGGCGAACCGGTCGTGATTCCCTCCGCAGAGGGGGAGCGACTCGTGCCGTCTGTGGTGGCGATTAATAAAAATGGCGAGCGCCTCGTCGGACGCGTGGCGCGCAATCAGGCTATCACGAATCCGACTAACACTGTATTTTCAATCAAGCGTTTCATGGGCCGCCGCGCGGACGACTCGGAAGTCAAACGTGCCAAGACCCTTGTGCCGTACACTATCGAGTCCGCGCCGAACGGCGATGTGCGCGTCAAGATGGGCGAGCGCGATTACAGCCCGCCCGAAGTCTCGGCCATGATTCTAGCCAAGATCAAAGCGGACGCGGAAGCCTACATCGGCGAACCCGTCACGCAGGCGGTCATCACCGTCCCGGCGTATTTTAACGACGCGCAACGCAACGCCACCAAAGACGCTGGCAAGATCGCGGGACTCGAAGTCCTGCGCATCATCAACGAACCCACAGCTTCGTCGCTGGCCTACGGCCTCGACAAAAAGAAGAATGAAACCATCATCGTCTACGATCTCGGCGGCGGCACCTTTGACGTGTCGGTGCTCGAAGTGGGCGACGGCGTCTTCGAAGTTAAATCCACTCACGGCGACACCTTCCTCGGCGGCGATGACTTTGACCTGCGCATCATGGACCATCTCGCCGACGTCTTCAAAAAAGATAACGGCATTGACCTGCGCGGCGACCGTCAGGCTTTGCAACGCTTGAAGGAAGCCGCCGAAAAAGCGAAGATTGAACTCTCGACCACAATGCAGACAGAAATTAATCTGCCATACATCACCGCCGACGCGACTGGACCGAAACATCTCGTCACAACGCTGACGCGCGCCAAACTCGAACAACTGACCGGCGATCTCGTCGAGCGCACGGTGACTCCCATCAAGCAGGCTCTCGCCGATGCTAATATGACCGCGGGCGACATTCACGAAATCGTGCTCGTTGGCGGCATGACGCGCATGCCCGCGGTGCAGGAAGTGGTGCGCAAATTTTTTGGCAAGGAACCGCACAAAGGCGTGAACCCTGACGAAGTGGTCGCCATCGGCGCGGCGATTCAAGCGGGTGTGCTCGGCGGTGAAGTGAAAGACATTTTGCTCCTCGACGTGAATCCGCTTTCGCTCTCGATCGAGACGTTGGGCGGAGTCGCCACAACCCAGATCGAACGCAACACGACAATTCCCACGCGCAAGAGTCAAGTCTTCTCCACCGCGTCTGATAATCAGACTCAAGTTGAGATTCACATTTTGCAAGGCGAGCGCCCGATGGCTGCGGATAATAAGTCGCTGGGCAAGTTCACCCTCGACGGAATCCCGCCCGCGCCGCGCGGTGTGCCGCAAGTGGAAGTCACGTTTGATGTGGACGCGAACGGCATTCTGAAAGTCAGCGCGAAAGATAAAGCCACTGGCAGGTCACAACATATCACCATCACCGCCTCGTCTGGGTTGAGTGAATCTGAAGTTGAGAAAATGCGCCAGGACGCTGAGTCTCACGCGGACGAAGATCGCAAACGCAAAGAATTAATCGAAGCGCGCAACAACGCCGATAACACCGTCTACACTGCCGAAAAAGCTCTGCGCGAATTTGGTGACAAAGTCCCCGCTGAGGTGACGGCCGAGATTGAAACGAAATCGGCTGAAGTGAAGAAAGCCGCAGAGGGCGAAGATACGGCCGCGATTAAATCCGCGACTGAGGCGTTGGGGCTGGTGATTCAAAAGATAGGAGCCGCCGTTTACGAGCAACCCGCTGAGGGCGCGGCAGGTGGCGAGTCGAATCCGAATCCAGAAGCGGACCCGGATGTTGTCGAAGGTGAAGTGAAGGAATAGGAAGAGAATAGAGATCAGAGAGTAGTGAATAGTTACTGCTCTCTGATTATCTGCTCTCTACTCTCTGGTTATGGCAGATCGCGATTATTACGAAACCCTCGGCATTGCAAAGGGCGCGGCGGATGATGAAATTAAAAGCGCGTTCCGTAAATTAGCGCGCCAGTTGCATCCCGATGTGAACAAGGAGCCGGACGCCGAGGAAAAATTTAAAGAAATCAACGAGGCCTACGGCGTGCTTTCGGATGCCGACAAGCGCGCGCGTTATGACCGCTTTGGCAAAGAGGGCGTGGGCGGCATGGGCGGCTTCCACGATTACAGCACGGACTTCGGCGATATTTTTTCGGAACTGTTTGGACAAATGGGATTCGGCGGCCAACGCGGCGGACGTAGCTCAGCGCGCCGTGGGCGGGATTTGCAAATGGAGATGCGCCTGACTTTTGAGGAGGCCGTCTTCGGCGTCGAAAAGGAAATCGAATTTTCGCGCGACGAAACCTGCGGCGCTTGTAGCGGGTCGGGCGCCGAAGCGGGCACCAAGCCGACGAAGTGCGACACGTGCAAAGGTCACGGCGAAGTGCGTCAGGTGCGTCAGACTTTTCTTGGCCAAATGGTGCAAAGCGCCACCTGCCCAACCTGCGGCGGGCGCGGACAAATTATTTCGTCGCCGTGCAAGATTTGTCGCGGCGCAGGATTGGAGCACAAAAAATTTAATAAGAAGGTGCAAATCCCCGCTGGCGTAGACCATGGCACGCAGGTGAAGATGGCTGGCGAAGGCACACCCGGCGCAAATGGCGGCCCGCATGGAAGTTTGTTCCTCGTTCTGAATGTAGGCTCGCATAAATATTTTAAGCGCCGCGAGAATGACATTTTGCTTAATCTGGATATCAACGTGGCGCAAGCCGCCCTCGGCGCGGACATTAAAGTGCCGACAGTTGACGGCGACGAGGGACTAAAAATCCCAGCAGGGACTCAACCCGGAAAAGTTTTTCACATGCGCGGCAAGGGAGTCCCGCACCTGCGTCGAAGCGGACGTGGCGACCAGCTGGTCATTGTGAACGTGGAGATGCCCACAAAGCTGACGAAGGAACAGCGCGAACTTTTCGAGAAGCTGGCCGAGAGTTTGGGCACAGCGGTGAAGCCGAAGGAAAAAGGATTCTTGGATTGGCTGGGTGAGGCGTTGGGGGGGTAGTGGTCAGTAATCAGTAAGCAGTGAACAGTAATCAGTTTTCAGTGGGCGGACGAGACCAGAGACTGGAGACTGGTGGGCAGAAGGGAGTCTGCCCGCTTTGTTTTATAATGGATGACATGTCATCAAAAGGCGAAGTTCTTGTTGCAATTGTCAATAATAAGACCGATTTTGCCGAATTGCGGGAAAATCAATGGTATAGGATTCCAGTGGCAAGTGCGGATAAATGGTTGCGCGATGCATTTCCTCCTAAATGGCTCGCGATTTACCAGACGAAAATTTTTGGCGAAGAAGCGTATTGTGTAAATTATTTTGCAAAAGTAAGCAGTGTGAAGCAGGCTTATCGTTACGAGATTTTCCCTGGCGAACCTATAAATGAAAAAACAAATAATAGATATTACCAAATCTTCATTGAGCCATTAGTGCCATTGGAGAGGCCTATCTATAGTTTGCGGAGACGCCGAATCATATTTATCCCGACTACCCATCATAAACTTTTACGGGCTGAACAGATCAATGACCTGTACGATGAAAGCCCGCTGGAAGACGCAATGTGGATGGAACTAAAACGATTGGAAGTGTACGCTGAACGGCAGGAATTTTTCGAAATAAATAAGCGGGAATACGCCCTTGATTTTTCGGTGTATTGCTCCGATGGAAAAATCGACATCGAGACAGACGGGGATTACTGGCACTCTCATCCAGAAAAGCGTGCGGAAGATTCGCTTCGCTATAACGACTTAACATCTGTCGGTTGGCACATTTTGCGTTTTACCAGCCAGCAGGTTCGAGAGCAAATGGCTGAATATTGCATCCCAAAAGTAAAAGACACGATTGATAACCTTGGTGGCTTGGATGTGGGCAAGTTCCTGCCCCGGAAATTAAATCGCCCTACAAATGCTTATCAACCATCCTTGTTTGATGGCTTACCTGGCGAGAAGGTGCGTAAAGTACGGAAATTGAGAGGCTCATTAAAGAATACAAGAGCATTGGAAATTTTAATGGAAGAACGTAAAAAAGATAAAGCGAAAGGTAAGTAAGCAATCACTGAACACTGAACACTGGAGACTGATGACTGACAAATCCTGGCTCGAAATCTCCCTGCTCGTAGATGGCGAACTGGCCGAAGCCGTGGCGGATGTGCTGGCGCGCTTCGCGCCCAGCGGCGTGGTGACTGAAAGCACGGCAATCGCATTTCCGAATGATGAAAGCGAGGGCGTCGCGGTGGGGCCGATCAGCGTGCGCGCATATTTGGAGATGAACGACCAAATCGAAGAGACGCGCCAGAAACTCGAAGAGGCGCTTTTTTATTTGGGCATGATTCAACCCCTGCCCGCGCCCATCTACAAACAGATTGCGGACCAAAACTGGATGGAGGCCTGGAAGCAACACTACAAACCGATTCCGATCGGCAAGCGGCTGATGATCGTGCCCGTGTGGATGGAGTCTCCCGAGCCGAGTCGAATCCCCATCCGCATCGACCCGGGCATGGCCTTCGGCACCGGCACACATCCGACGACGCAACTCTGCCTTGAACTGATTGAAAATTTCATGGAGGAAAGAAGAAAGAGGAAAGAAGACCCCTCTTTCTTCTTTCCTCTTTCTTGCATTGATGTGGGTTGCGGCTCAGGAATTTTATCTATCGCCGCGCTCAAACTCGGTGCGCAATCCGCCCTCGGCGTGGACATTGACATCGAGTCAGTGCGCAACTCGCGCGAGAATGCAGACGTGAACGCGGTGGGGCAGGAGTTCGTCATTGGTCAAGGCTCGGTGACGGAGGTGCTGGCCGGACAATTTGTTTTTAAGTCTGCGCCGCTGGTGGTGGCGAACATCCTCGCGCCGGTCATCATCCGCCTCTTCGATGCGGGGCTGGCGCAACTTGTGGACGCGGGCGGAACTTTGATCTTGAGTGGCATCCTCGTCGAGCAGGCACCCAGCGTCATTGTGGCCGGGCAGGCCCACGGTCTGGTTTTGACCGCGCAAAAGCAGATGGGCGATTGGGTGGCGCTGTCCATGAATCCTGTTGAGCCGTAAAACGTGCAACAAATGTCAACACATGCAACATCCCTTGTGATATAACGGGGAAAATTTATTCACAAGGAGAATGAAAATGAAATCCAACATTTATAAAATCGTAAGCGCAATCGCCATCCTGGCCCTCGTCACGCTGGCCTGCGCGCTGACCGTCCCAGACGTCAGCGGCGACCCGACCCAGCCGCCTGTTGATATCGGCGGCGACAATGGCGGAAGCGGCGGCGGGGAACTCAACAACAATGGCAGTAACAACGGCGGCTCCGGAAATAATGGCGGCGGCTCAGGTCGAAGCCTGATCGACGATGACTTCGAAGGCCGCAACAGCAACTGGGGCGTGGGCACCGACGTGGATAGCGCCGTCGAATATGTGAATGGCGGCTTGCAGTTCCTCGTCTTCAGCACCAACCTGATTGTGTATAGCGGACCCAACGACACCACCTATAAAAATGTGTATATGGAAGTGGACGTGCAGAACGATAGCGCCGATCCCAATGCGGCTTTCGGTATCATCTGCAACCAGCAGTTCATGGACGATGAATTCTATTACGCCTATATCACGCCAGATGGTGAATATGGCATTTTCGCCTCGCAATTTATTGAGGATGACATTCAGCTCGCCTCCGGTCAATCCGATTTAATTCCGCAGAACGCCTCGTCTTATCACATCGCCCTCGATTGCGGTAATGGCGTGCTCACTTTGTACGTCAACGGCCAGCAGGTGGCCAGCGCCGAAGACACTCAATACGTAGAAGGCACCATCGCGCTTTTTGCCTCCACCGACGAAGAGCCCTCCGGCGCAAA
The DNA here is from genome assembly GCA_009885445.1 of Anaerolineaceae bacterium. Classification (GTDB taxonomy): domain Bacteria; phylum Chloroflexota; class Anaerolineae; order Anaerolineales; family Villigracilaceae; genus Denitrolinea. Next base: position 5,947 of record VFKQ01000306.1, read on the forward strand.
CGTCACATTCGATAATTTCGTGATGAGCGAACTTCCGTAAGTTTGGACATGCGACCAAAAAGTGACAGTCACCTTTGCGGGTGACTGTCACTTTTTAACAAACGCATTTTTGTTTTGTGCTATTATTCGCGCATGGATCGCCGCAAACTCGTCAGTTACGTTTTGCTCAACATCTTCATCTCCGCTTTAGTGACTGGCGCGATTCTCTACTGGTACGACAGCAACCTCAAAGCGACCTCGGCCGTCCCCGTGCAAGCGCCGCGCACCGCGCCTCAAGCGGGTGCCCCGAACCCCGAGCCGAGTCCCAGCCCGAGCCTCGACATCTCTATTCAGATCGTCAGCATCGTCGGCGCAGATAACCTCAGCGCTGAAGTGGTCATCCTACATTATGTTGGCGAAGGCCAAATCGAGCTAACCGGCTGGCAACTGAGAGACGAAGCTGGCAACATCTTTATTTTCCCAACGGTTTTTTTGGTGAAAGATGGCGCGGTGCAGGTACATACCTCTCAGGGCACCAACACCGTCATTGACCTATACTGGAACCTCAACGCCCCCGTCTGGACTTCGGGCGAGACCGCGAGTTTGTACGATTCAAGCGGAACTTTGCGAGCGGTTTATAAAGTGCCATGAAGAAAGATGAACTATGAGACAAGTACTCGTTTACTTTGGTGAAGATGGCTATTTTGTTGCCGAATGTCCCAGCCTGCCTGGGTGCATCAGTCAAGGCAAAACGCGCGAAGAAGCAGTTGCAAATATCAAAGAAGCGATTCAAGGATATATTGCCGTGCTTCAAGAAGATGGCTTGCCCGTGCCCCTGTAAATTTGATGAGCCGCGCATAAAGTGCCATGAGAATTAGAAAAGGAGTATCCAATGAATAACGAACCGTCAGACAAAGATATCCAATCAACGCCCACTCAAGGTGAAAATAGCCTGTTCGCCACTCGGCGCGGCAAAGCCCTCCTATTTCTGGGGACTCTCATTTTGGCATTGTTCATAGCCGGGATCGTTAACCCCGACGATGCCGCTTGGGATTTCTGGTATATAGCCATACTTGCTTTCCCTGATGGCCTGGGCCATTGGGACTTGGCACCTTTACTTTGGTCCTTATACATTGGAATTATTGTAGTTGGAATTAGGAGCAAGAATTCTAAACTCTCACGCGCACTTTTCTTGATCTTTGTGTTCTTGTTGATCTTAAACATCCGAGGGTGTGCTAATTTTAATTTCGGGACTTTCGCGTACTGACTCGAATACACAACTATAGAAATAATCCCTAATCTTTTTATGCCGATCCTCATTACCGAGTCCTGAATGTCCCAAGCCCTCTACCGCAAGTACCGCCCCCAAGGCTGGGCCGAAGTTGTCGGCCAGCAAAATGTTGCTCGCGTTCCATAAAGTGCCGTGAAGATCAAAAAAGGAGAACCTTATGGATAACCAGCCCCTCGAAACTATTGACAAAGTAGCCCCTGTTCAGAACAAACCAAGCCTCTTCAACAGTCGACCCGAAAAAGTC
>VFKQ01000390.1 GCA_009885445.1 Anaerolineaceae bacterium
ACCAGCGCGAGCTGGACGCCGGCACGGCCTTGCATCGTCAGCACGGACGGCAGGTCCTCGCCGCCGGTCTCACGCGGACCGTGGGGCTGGTTCTGCTTTTACTGGCCCTGGCCCTGCTGACGGCCTGGCTGGTGAACGTGTTGTTGAGCTGAAGAAGTAAACACGTAGACAGGAAAACTACGCAACTACGCAACTATCAAACTATCAAACTGTTTTTCTTTCATCTTTCGCTCCCCAACCTTCATCCTTTCCCTCATGCCCATCCTCGCCCTGATCCTCCTCTTACTCGCCCTGTTCCTCTTCTGGCAATCCTCGCGCCAGCAAGCGGACGCTGGCCTGCCCGGCGGACGAGTCATCTACAGCGACACGCGCGCATGGGGCGCTCCGCTCGAACAGCCCTTGTTCAACAAGGAACTCGGTCTCACCGGCAAGCCCGATTACCTCGTCCAGCAAAACGGACAGATCATCCCCGTCGAAGTGAAGACTGGCCGCACACCCGAAGCGCCGTATGATTCACATATTTTTCAACTCGCGGCGTATTGTCTGCTCGTTGAAAAAACGTACGGCAAACGTCCGCCGTATGGAATCATCCATTACCCCACACGCGACTTCGCCATTGATTACACCCCCACCCTCGAATCATCTTTGATGGAACTGCTGGCCGAAATGCGCCGCGACGAACGCCGCGACGACGTGGCGCGCTCACACGTTGAAGCTGGGCGTTGTGTCCGCTGTGGGTTCCGTGAGGCTTGTGACCAGAAGCTGGCATGAGGAGACGGCGATTAAAATCGCCACTACATTATACGAAGTCCACCTTCGTGGACTGGTCCCAGCCGACGAAGGTCGGCTTCGCAATGGTTGTGGTGACTTTAGTCGCCCATTGACGCAATGAATCTTTATCAAAAACTCAAAGTCCATCTTTCTTCACGCGATTTATTCGCGCTGACACTCGTCGCCGCTGGATTCATTCTGCGTCTGCGCCAATATTTAACAGGCCGCTCGCTTTGGCTCGATGAAGCCATGCTGGCAAATAACATTGTCTCGCGTTCATTCGCGGGTCTCACGCAGTGGCTCGACTACGATCAACAAGCCCCCATCGGATTTCTCTGGCTACAAAAAACCGCCACGCAAATTTTCGGTGACAGCGAATATGCCCTGCGACTGATTCCACTGCTCGCAGGTTGCGCCGCGTTGGGGGTAATGTATCTGCTGTCGCGCCGACTGTCCGCGCTGGCCGGTCTCACGGCGCTCGCGCTGTTTGCATTTTCAAGCCCACTTATTTATTACACCTCCGAAGCCAAGCAATATATTTGTGATGTATTTATCGCATTGAGTTTACTGACTCTTTATCTTCATCTCAACGAGCGCGGCCATCAACGCCGCGATATTTTTCTTCTCGCGTTCAGCGGCGCAATCGCCATTTGGTTTTCACACCCCGCCATTTTTATTTTGGCCGCGCTGGGCGTTGTATTATTTTTTCAATCCCTACGACAAAAATCAACAGCGGGCTGGACTCTGCTCCTCGGCGGATTCTGGCTGGGAAGTTTCGCGCTCTTCTACATTCTCTTCGCCCGCCGCTCGGTCAACGCGGACGTGTTGCGGGTTTACTGGGGCGACGCCTTTCTCCCGCTGACGGCGCGCGCCGCGCCCTGGTTAGCGACCGCGTTTGAAAACTCCTTTCGTGACTCAGCGGGACTCGACCTCCCGATTCTGTTTGGCGCGGCGCTGGCGTTGATCGGTTTCATCGGTCTCCTGCGCCGCAATAAAATGCTGGCCCTCATTTTGACTCTGCCAATTTTTTTCGCACTGCTGGCTTCGGCGTTCGGCGCCTATCCCTTTGCGGGACGCATGTTACTATTTCTGACGCCTGCTTATTTTCTGTTGTGGGGATTTGGTCTCGAAACTCTCGCCACACTTTTTCACATCCCTGAATCTTTTTGGGCGCGCGGATTGCTCGCCGCGAGCTTAATATTTTTTGCGGCGCGAGTCTCGCTTCCACTGTTTGCCGCGCCGAAATATCAAGAGCACATCCGCCCGACGATAGAGTACCTGCGCGACGCGCGCAAAGACGGCGATCTGGTCTACGTCTACTTTTGGGCCGAGCCTGCTTTCCGCTTTTACGCGCCAAAATATGGAATCGGCCCCGAGGGCGTTTTCAACGGGACGGATTTGCACGCGACGCCCGACGCGTACGCGTATGCCGCCGAGCTTGCCCCCCTGCGCGGACACGACCGCGTCTGGTTCATCTTCTCGCACGTCTACGAGCGCGATGGGTTCAACGAGCGTGAAAGCATATTAAATTATTTGGATTCAATTGGGAATTTATTGCGCGAATACCGCGTGCGCGGCACGTCAGTGTATTTGTATTTGTATGATTTGGAACCGTAAGGAATGGTTGTAGGGGCACGGCGTCGCCGTGCCCCTACGGTTTTTATGGTTGCAAACACGCGGGGATCGAATCAACCGTGCCAGCGGGGGTTTGCGTGCTTCCGTTCTCGTCGAAGATTTTCACAAAGCCAATCGTGGATAACTGTTTCAGGTTAATCTTCAACAAGTCAGCAATCGTGTAGGTCGCGCCCATGCGGTCGCAGACTCCCTTGAGGTAGACGTACGCGCCGCCGTCGCGCAGTTCGAGTTTGCTGTAGCCGCTGAATCCATTGTAGAGGGAGCGCCATTTGTAAGTGTTGTATTCGGTGAGGCCCGGGCCTTTGAAATATTCGTCCAGGATGAATTGTGCGAAGTTAAGATTCGATGCGGCGTAGCGTACGCCGTTCACTTCGTAAGGCGGAGTACCGGCCAGATAGCGCGTGTTATCTACGAAGTAAATTTTTAACAGGGTGTATTGCGGCGTGACGGTGGGGAGCGGCGTCCTCGTTGACGTGGGTGTGCGCGAGGCTGTAGGTGTGAACGTGGGCGTGCGCGTGCTGGTGGGACTCTTCGTGGGCGTGGCGCTGCGTGTGGGAGTGGGAGTCCGCGAGGGGGTCAGTGAAAGAGTCGGAGAGGGTGACGGCGCAAACGATGGGTCGAGGCACAGCGGTTCAGAATCGCCCGACCCGCTGGGGGCGCGGGTCTGACCGAATTGGTCGTAGACTCTCACGGCGCTGACCTTCGTCGAGAATTGTTTTAGGTTGAGGCTGATTAAGTCGGCGATGGTAAATGTTTTGCCGTTGGGGGCGCAGTTGCCGACGAGGTAGACGTGGGCGACGGAGCCAATCAGTTCCACTTTTGAGTAGCCTGTGAAGCCGTTGTTGACGGCGACCCAACCGTAGCCGATTTCTGTGGCGCCTGGGCCTTTGAAATATTCAGTGAGCACTGCCGCGCCCATGAACGGAGACGTGAGCACCCAGCGCACGCCGTTGACTTCGATGGGCGCGGTGTTGCTGGCTAAGCGGTTTTTGTCGGCGAAGAAAACTTTGACGAGTGTGTACTGCGGGGTGGCGCTGGGCAGTGGCGTGTTGGTGTTGGTGGCGGTGCGCGTGGGCGTGCGCGTGGGCGTGGCCGAACCGGTTGGGGTGGGCGTGCGCGTTTTCGTGGGTGTTAATGTAATCGTGGGGGTGCGCGTCAGGGTGGGCGTTAATGTGTTGGTGGGGGTGAGAGTCTTTGTGGGCGTCTTGGTGAATGTGGGCGAGGGTGTGATTGTTTTTGTGGGCGTGACGGTGGGTGTGCGCGAGGGCGTGGAGGTTAATGTGTTGGTGGGTGTGTTGGTGGGCGGCGTGACGGTGATGTTGCTGACGAAGACGAAGCGCACTGCGTCTGCGCCGACTTCGGCGCTGGCTAGTTGGCCGGATTGGTCGTGAGTCTGGTTGCCGAGCTTGATTGATTCTGTGCCGTCGCCGCTGAATGAATATTTGCCGATGTAGATCCAGCCGTCGGAGGCGTAGAAGCCGTTGGGGAAGACGAGTTGATTTAATACTACGCCATCGGTGCGGCCCGCGTGGAGGATGTTATACAACGCGCCTTCGCTGGTGGCATGGACAGCCGGGATGCGCACGTAGACGGCGTACTGTCCGGGCGTTGAACCCAGCGGGAATTGCCAGGTGGCTGTGCAGGTGGAGGTGGTGTTGCGCGGTTTGGCGTAACGCATCGAACTATTTTGCGCCGAGCCGGCGGTGGCAACTGTCCAGCAGGCGGCGGGGGATTCGCTGAAGCCAGCGCTGTTATCGTCGACGATGATTCCCGTTGGGACGGCGGCGGGGTAGCCGAGGGCCGCGCCGCTGGGATAAATTTGTGCGCCATAATAAACGAGGGCCGGGAATTGCACCCATAACGATTCGGGTTGCTGATAACTGAGCGGGTCTGCCCCCGCGCCGCTCCAGCCGTAGGGATCGATGGCGCGATTGGATGGGTCTTTGGTGAGAAAATGCAGATGCGGGCCAGTGGAGTTTCCGGTGTTGCCGCTGATGCCGAGCATCTCTCCGCGTGGAATATTCGCGCATCCGATCGTGGCGCAGGATTGCACGGCGACGGAGCTCATGTGTCCGTAGGCGGTGAAGAATCCATTCGTGTGATGCAGTTTGACATAGATGCCGAGGTTGGATTTGTGATCCTGCGGGTTGTACCAGCCTGAATATACAACCTGGTCGGCGTCGGCGGCGGCGTAGAGCGGACGGTAGCTGACGCCGTAATCGATTCCGTCGTGGCCGTTGTAGGAGACCCAGTCGCCGAGGCTGTAACTCCAATAGGTGCCAAAACCCTGGTCGCAGACGCCGGGTTGGGAGGGGGGCGTCCCCGCTGGGGGCGGGCTGGGACAAAACTTATTCGCCTCTTTGCCGTTGAAGACGACAATGCGCCCGTCTGTATCGGTGTAGTTAGGGGAACTGTGATCGAAGGCTGAATTTTGTGAGGCACTGCCCGGGTACGGCGGGTAGAGAAAAGCTTGTATCGCTGAAGCCGGCCGGGCCGCGGCGAGACGCGGGAAAACGCCAAGGGCGAGTCCGAGGATGAAGAGGGCGATGAAGACGAGTCGGTTTGGTGAGCGGGTCACAAAAAGCCTTGTAATGAATTGTTTAATTTTAACCACAGATGAAAGAGATAAAAAAAGATGACAAATTCATAAATCCCTTTCATCGTTTTTATCCGTGGTTGTATTTATTTGCGCATCATTGCGGAAGCGGCGTTGCTTGAGTCTGTGGAACAGAGGTGAGTGTGGCCAGCACGGTTTCTGCATCAGCGAGGCAGGTGTCTATCGCGTCTACAAAGTTTACTTGAAAACCTGTGTAGATGACACCATCGCCGCCTTGATAATTTACAAACTGCGGCACGCCGTTCAATAGCGCGGTGTTCACTTCAAAAAATATTTCACCGATCTGGCGCATGTCATGTTCCACTTTTATGCCGGGCGCCATGCCGCGCGTTGCGGCGGGAGCCAGCACACAATATTCAATCGTGCGATGACCCAACGCCGGAGAGCCGTACGAGTCTTCAGTGAGCGCCCAAACGCGCGGATTAAATTTTACGCGGAAGAAAAATCCGGGTTGCGAATCGCCCAGGTAAGTTGGCTGGCCGTCCCAGATTTCGAGCGCGGGTTCAAAGGCCTCCAACGTCGAAAGTTCGAGCGTGGGCAAAAATGTTTCGGTGGCCGTCGGTCCGCGCGTCGGTGTGATCGTGGCCGTCGGCGCGGGCGTGTCAGTAGATTCGGGGGTGGGCGTGAAGGCCGGCTCGGGCGAGTCGGCATTGTTCGATAGCGGCGCCGCGTTAGCTGTGTCGGTGGGCGCAGAGTCAACCAGGTTGCCCGCGGAAGGTCCGCAGGCGCTGAGCAAAACTGCAACAAATAAAATCAGGATGGAAATTTTGCGTTTCATTTTTTCGACTCACTTACGCAACCAGCCCGGACAACAGAGCGGGTTGCGGCTTTCGATGGGCCGCATCTCGCCCGAAGCGAGCATCACGACCCACACAGAGATTGTATCATTTGAGTGGACGACGCTGAACGCCAGAAAGTGCCCGTCGGCAGACCACACTGGCGTTTCGACGATGGCATCGCTGAAGTGAGTCACTTGCATGATCGCGCCGCTGGCAATATCCACAATATAAATATTGCTGAGCAATGCGCTGGCTGATTGTTCGACGTCTGCGCCATTTGGATTATCACGTCCGACGAAAGCCAGCCGCGTCGAGTCGTCGCTCCACGTTGCGGCGTAACCATGTCCGCTGTCGGCGGGCGCGAGCAGACGGGGGTTGGTCCCAGCTGAATCCATCACCCACAACTCGCCCAGCGGAAAAGGCGTGGCTGAGTCGGGCATTCTAATGAAGGCGATGTGCCGTCCATTCGGTGACCAGCGCGCGAAGGTGATGATGTTGTGCGCGTCGCTGTGCAATTGCCAGGTGCGACTCAAAGTGGAGGACCCGGCCCATAGTTCAGAGCCCAGCCCAAGCCCGCGTGAGAACGTGAAGGTGAGAGTCAGGCCGTCGGGGGCGGAGTCCATGTCGTAGGTCTGCGCAGGCAGGAGAGTCTGAGTCGAGTCTCTGTTTGGAGCAACCCGCATCACGCGCGCGTCCCCGAGCGCATCGACGCGCAGATATAAATTTGACTGCGCGTCCCAGGTGAGGAAGTGACTGTCTACATCTGTGAATGGAGTTTGCGCCGCGTCGGAGTTAACATCCAAAATTTGCACGAGCGGACCGTTGTCACATTGCATTTCGAGCGCGAGGAATTGTCCGCGCGGCGCGGGGTAAGTTTGAGTCAGCGGGCAGGGGAGTTGCAGGGGAAATTCGTTTTCGAGATTCAGAGAATTTGAGAATTGGAGGATTGAGGAGGAAGCGAAATCGAAAACGAAAAGGGAGGATGTTGTTGAGAGGGGAGGCAGAGGTGTGGGAGTGGCGCAAGCGGTGAGGATAAAGATGAAAGATGAAAGATGAAAGATGAATTTCTTGCAAAACAGATTCGATGCGGGGTTGAAATTTGGCATTGCATGATTATACGAGAAATGCAACGGTTATAATCAGCGTATCTCATATCTCGTATCTCGTATCTCGTATCTCGCAACTCGGAACCCCTCCCATGCATATTCTCGTAACCAACGACGACGGCGTGACCGCGCCCGGCCTTTTGGCGCTGGCAACTGAAATGCGCAAACTCGGCAAAGTGACAGTGCTCGCGCCCGACCGCAACTGGTCGGCTTCGGGACATGTGAAGACGCTCGAACGTCCATTGCGCGTGAAAGAAACTTTTCTCGCGGACGGTTCGCCCGCTTTCACGTCCGACGGCGCACCGTCAGATTGTGTGGCGTTGTGTCTGTTGGGTTATCTCGGCGAGAAAATAGACTTCGTCGTTTCAGGAATTAATCCATACGCAAATCTCGGCCACGATGTAACTTATTCAGGCACAGTCACCGCCGCGATGGAAGCGACGATTGATAATATTCCCGCGCTGGCGTTTTCGCTCGATTCAAAAGAGGGACAGGTGGGTCCGCTAGATTACGCGCCCGCCGCATCAGTGGCGCGACGAATCACGGAGCGCGTTTTGGCCGAGGGACTGCCCAAGGGCGTGCTGTTAAATGTAAACATTCCTTATTTGCCCGCCGACGAAATTAAAGGAGTCAAGATCACGCGCCAGGGACTGCGCGTCTATCGCGACCGTCTCGACCGCCGACTCGACCCGCGCGGAAAACCATATTTTTGGATCGGCGGCGACTCTCCTACCGGCGTCGACGAACCCGACACCGACTTCGGCGTCATGCTGGCGGGCTATGTCTCGATCACGCCGTTGCAATTGGACTTGACGGCGTATCAGTCGATGGATGGATTGAGGAAGTGGGCGTGGTAATAATTTTTTTTGCCACGGATTACACAGATTGGCACGGATTTTTTATCTGTGCGCGAAGCGTCCGTGAAATCCGTGGCTAGAATTTCCTTTGTGTACTTTGTGTCCTTCGTGGTAAAGGATTTTTATTATTATGCCAGCCTTCACATCTCATCCCAATCAACAAGCCTTTTACGTACTCGTTTGGGACATGGTCCGCCAAATCCCGCGCGGACGTGTTGCCACGTACGGGCAGGTTGCGTTGATGCTTCCCGTCCCGATGGGCGTAGAGATTGAAGCCTACCGCGCTTTCGGTCCGCGTTGGGTGGGTGGCGCGATGGCAAACTGTCCCGA
>VFKQ01000209.1 GCA_009885445.1 Anaerolineaceae bacterium
AAAATCAAAACTGCTCCTTGCGCAGTCCTCGGCGCAAGATTTACTCGCAAACGCCGCCGAGGACTGCGGCTTGAGCCTATGTAATTTAGACTTCATGTACAGTAGAGAAAAAAATTAGCGGAAATTCGCGTAATTCGCGGCTAAAGATTTTGAACTGCGTAAGTCCTATACTTAAGAAATAGTCGCTGAGGCGAGTGACTTAAGACTCCTCGTGCATCTCAAACAACTTCTCCCCAGCGGGGATCGGCACCTTGAGGCGATTCTCAAAAGGCGTCAGCGGACACGACCAGGCTTCGTTGTAAGCGCAATATGGATTGTAGGCCAGGTTGAAATCCACGAGGAAGCGATCCCCGGGCAAAGGCTCGGGTTCGAGGTAGCGGCCGGCGGGGTAGGTCTCTTTATTCGCCAGCGAGTCTACGAAAGGCAAAAAGTATCCGCCGTCAGATTCGTAGATGGTTAATTCCGCAGACTGACCGTCCACAATGAATTTGAAACGCGCCACACGAAAATATTCGCGCACCTCGCCGCTGGAGGTCTGCACTTCGATGGCTTCGCGCGTCAGTGGCTCGGCTTGCACTTCAAGCCTCAGCGCAGGATTTTCGTCGAAGTAGCGCAACCCGCTAAAGGCGCGTTTTTGAGCCGCGGTCAGGGGGCTTTGAGGATGCTTGCCGAAGAAGTCATCCTTCTCGGCGCGAAAGTCGGTTAAGTCTGTCATGTTGTCTCCAGGTGCTTTAAAGAATACGCGCGAGTCGCAAACCTTACAAGCCTCTTGCTAATTCATCCATCTTGTGCTATTTTTACTGCACGATGTCTGTAACTCAAAAAACCGTGGTCGTGATCGAAGATGAACCCGAAGCCGCCGAACTCTTTTCAGAGATGATGCGCGTCAGCGGCTTTCGCGTGGTCAAACTTTCGAGCAGTACGCCAGCCATTCAAACCATTTTAAATGAAAAGCCGGATGTGGTGATTTTAGATGTGATGATGCCAGATGTTTCGGGGCTGGAAGTTTTGCGCTACATGCGCCGCGAGCCGTCTTTGCAAAACATTCCCGTGGTGATTGTTTCGGCCAAAGGCATGCCTGCCGATATTCGCACCGCCATGGATGCAGGCGCTTCGCTATACCTGACCAAACCCGTGGGATTCCTTGAATTGAAGCAAGGCGTCGAACAAGCATTGCAAGGCGCGCGCGGCGCATGACGGCCCCCCTGCGCGTTTTCATCGCCATCGAAATCCCAGACCTTGTGTGCGACGCCATTCGCGCACAAATTGATTTATTGGGCGCGGTCCTGCCCGAAACGCTGGTGCGTTGGACCGCCGACGATAATTTGCATTTGACGTTAAAATTTCTCGGCGACGTTCCGCCCAACCGCGTAGACACTGTGGCCAAATCGCTAATGCAGACTGCCGCAAAGACGACGCGCTTCGCTCTACACGTCGGGGGCTTCGGCTCTTTCCCAACCCCGAAGCGGCCTCGCGTTATCTGGGCCGGAGTCCGCCCCCCGGCCGATCTGGTGGACTTGCAAGAGGGTGTTGAGTCTGCATTGTTGAAACTTGGCTTCGCGGGCGAAGAACGTCCCTTCGTTCCACATCTGACGATTGGCCGCGTCAAGCAACCCGTCTCGCCCAAAGACCAGGAGGCCTTGAGCGCCGCGCTCGAAAAAGCGCACATCGGCGACCTCGGCATCATTGAAGTGGACAGTGTTCATCTATACAAAAGTGACCTGCGCGCCGGCGGCTCGCTGTACACCAAGCTGGCCTCTGCGCCATTGAAATCCTAGCGGTCTCGTAATGCGGCATTCATGTCGCAACCGCACCATCGTGACATCCGTGTCACATCACATGAGGTGATTTTCTGAAAACTCTAGACCTTGCACGTACGATTATCGAAGCGCTCGAAGATAAAAAGGGCGAAAATATTCTTTTAATTGACATCAAAGAAATCGCCTCCTTCACGGACTATTTCGTGGTCTGCACCGGCACCAGCGGACGCATGCTGGATGCGCTGGCCAAAGGCGCTCAAGAAGCCGGCCGCGGCAAAGTGACCAAGAAGGGCCGCATCGAGGGCCAGGCGCACGACGGCTGGATGCTGGTGGATTTTGGCGACGTGATAGTCCATCTCTTCTCGCCCGAGCAACGCTTGTATTATGATCTGGAAGAGTTGTGGAGTGAGGGGAAAATTTTGGTGAAGGTTCAATAAACATTTTGCAAAAGTCTTTTTTTGCCACAGAGCACACACATTGTCCCGATGTTCTTACGGGAGAGAGAAAAGAGTTTTAAAAGCTCTTCTCACAAGACTCTGTGTACTCTGTGGCTATAATTTATTGAAGGACACCACCCATGAGCCAGATCATCGCCCTCGGCGGCGCGGGATTCTCAAATGAGCCCGTGCATACCGCCATCAATCAATACATCCTCAAACAGACGAATACCGCGCGGCCCAATGTGTGCTTCGTGCCCACCGCCACAGGCGACTCACTCGAGTACACGCTCAACTTCTACGCGGCGTTTTCAAAATTACAATGCAACCC
>VFKQ01000043.1 GCA_009885445.1 Anaerolineaceae bacterium
GCGTCGGATCGCTTCTGGATCGTCGCTTCATATTATTTGCAAGAGTGGCACATGCGCTGGTTCAACGAGCACCTGCCCGTCAGTGGCGTATCCATCAAAAATCTTTCGGATGACTGGATGGGCTTTGCGCTATCCGGCCCGAACTCGCGTGAAGTTATTGCGCGTTTGGTGAATGCGGATGTGTCGAATGCCGCGCTTCCATTTTTGACCTGCCGTGAAATGGAAGTCCGCTTTGCAAACGCGATTGTCGCGCGCATCTCGCTGACGGGCGAGCTGGGCTACGAAATCAACGTGCCGGTCAGTCACCAATCCGTTTTGTACTCCGCGCTGATGAACGCTGGCAAAGACTTGGGACTGGTAAACATCGGCAATCGCGCGCTGGATAGTTTACGACTCGAAAAAAGTTATGGCATCTGGAATTCTGAGTTCACTCAAGGTTACACTGCCGAGATGTCGTATCTCAAAAATTTCATCGCTTATGATAAAAAAGGATTTATTGGTCGTGATGCCGCGCTCAAAGATAAAGAAATCGGTGCGAGTCAAATTCTCGTCACCTTGAAAGTGGATGCGCTTGACGCCGAGCCTTCGCCTTATTCGCCCGTCAAACAGGATGGCAAGGTCGTCGGCTTTATCACCTCCTCCGCATATGGACATTACGTTCAGCAAAGTCTCGCGCTCGCTTATGTGAACAACGCCGCGCTCAACTCACCTTTAACCGTGGACGTGATCGGCGAGCCGCGTGCATGCGTGATATTGCGTGAGCCAGCGTATGATCCAACAGGCAGTCGTATGCGGATTTAATGCGACTTATCCATTTGAAGGATTAAAGTGTGTATGCAAATTCAAAGTTGTAGTCTCGATACGGATTTTGCGGCGGTCGAGTAGGCGTACTTTGCCATATCGAGACCCCGCAAAATCCTACTCGACCACCTTGCGAACCATTTTGCATACAGGCTCTAATCACCAATTACCAATCAGGAGTAATTCATGGTCGAACAAGTGAACCTCATCATTCGCGCGAAAATGTTAATTGACGGGTTGGGGGCACCCGCCCTCCAGCGCGGAGTCGTGGCGATTGCGGGAGATAAAATCGTCTATGTGGGCAAAGCGGCTCAAGCGCCGGAATTTAATCCGCATGCGCAAATGATTGATTTGCCGAACGCCTGTTTGTTGCCCGGGCTGATCGACATGCACGCGCATCCCTCCTATTATTGGGATCAACCCGACAACGCCACTTACACTTATGAAGCTGAAGGCGCGCTGGTTTATTCGCCGCTGACAATCGCGATGATGGCGACGAATAAAATTCGGCAGGCGCTGATGACGGGCATCACGACTCTGCGCGATACGGGTTCGGTGAACGACATTATGTTTGAAGTTCGGACGGCGGTGCGCAAGGGACTCATCCCCGGCCCGCGCATGTTTCTCTGCGGGAAGTTAATCACGCCGACGGGCGGTCACGTCCACTACCTGGGCGGGCTCACCAACCAAGCCGATAGCCCCTTCGGGTTTCGAACCGCCGTGCGTGAGGAGATTCGCGCTGGCGCAGATTTCATCAAGCTGGCCAACGATGGGCAGGATTGCACGCAGGAAGAATTCGACGCCGCCGTGGATGAGGCGCATCGTCTCGGAAAAAAAGTTGCGTTCCACACATCCGTGCCGCCGTCACAGCGCATGGCCATTGACGCGGGCGCAGACACGTTTGAACATGGCACGCCCACTCAGGAGGAAATTGATCTCGCGCTAAAAAAAGGTATCGCCTGGACTCCGACCCTGAGCATGACGCATGATTATTTAAAATATTATCAAGACCGCCTCACTCACGATAATCCGCGCCTGGCGCAGTTTGCCAAAGAGCAATATGGTAGCACCATGCAATACATCGAGCGCAAACATGCCTCGATGGAATATGCGCTCAAGGTTGGGATGAAAATCTTGGCCGGCACCGATACGTTCATTCAGGGCATTCGCTTTGATGCGCTCCCCGACGAGATTCGCTGGCTGACAAATTATGGCGCCACATCCATGCAAGCCATTCAAGCGGCGACTTCGTGGGCGGCAGAATCCATGGGCTGGACAGATATCGGGACGCTCGAACCCGGCAAACGCGCGGATGTGATCGCCGTGGAGGGCAATCCGCTGACAGATATCCGCGCGATGGATAAAGCGGTGTTGGTGATTCAAGAAGGCAAGATTGTTAAGCGTGAACCGAACGCTTGATAATTAAATCTGAACATGCGCGGGCCAAAATATTTCATTGGCGCATTTTTAAATACAGATGCGCTAAAATAAAGACAACCACACAAAGGAGAAACCCATGACACAATCCACGACCCCGATTGCAAAACGTTCACGCAAAGATCGAACCGCCCAAGAGCATATCAGCGAAGGCATGACCACCTCAGACTTTGTGGTGGGTATTTTATTCGTGCTGTTTAGTTTGTCCGCTTTAGTCGGCTTAGGCTGGTACTACTGGGAACTGCACGGCGGAAGCCCGGACGCATTCGCCTTCTGGGACACGGGCGACAAAAAGTGGCTCGAAATTTTCTTCTGGGCATTGTTCACGGTTCTGGCTGAACACCTGGGCCGCGCATCTTATTGGATGAGCGAGAGGGGTTTCCAAAAACGCGACGCATTGAAATATATTGGCACCACGCTGGAGGCGCCCGTTATTGCTTTTGCGCTGGTGTTTGTGGTGATCAACCTGGGTGTGAGTTTCGGAGATACAAGCATCTCGCTCACCCAAGTGCCCATCACGGTGATGATTGCCTTCTCGATCATAGCGGCTTATACAGCCTACGAAACGAGGCAGGGCATTGGTCACGTTTCAAGATGGCTTAGGAAGCAGGTGGAGACCAGACTCTCGGTAGACAGCGATGATGAACGGCAAAATCCCTGAAAGCAGAACCAATCCCCTACTCTGCGTATCAGCTCAACTTCATTCGTCAAGGTTTGCACTACGCATCCAGCGGCCACACAACCCGCCACAAGTTAAATGTGCAACCAATAATATGACATAGTCTATTTTGCCTATGCTATACTCGCATTTGTTCTCAAATCTTTCACGCGTGGAGGCTTCTACATGACCAGCAAAATCGCCGAACTAATGACCGTTACCATGCCAAATTCTTTTGTGCCTGATAAAGCGGCAGGAGTGGATACGGTGGTGCAATTCAAATTCACCGGCTCCGAAACGGCTGAATGGTACATCATCGTCAAAGACCAAACCTGCGAGACGGCTGAAGGCGCCCACCCCGCCCCCAAGATGACCATGACCGTAGACACCGACACTTACATCGGCATCGCAAAGGGCGAAGTGGACCCCACCATGGCCTTCATGAAGGGCAAGGTGAAAGTTTCCGGCGATATGGGCGTGGCGCTAAAAATGGGGCAATATTTCAAAAGCGGCAAACCCTGACATCGCATTTCCAATCAGCACACGGGCGACCCGCCAAAGTTAATCAAGGCATTTGATTTTCAAAAGGCGGGCCGCCCTTACACTTTATGGCGCAAGACGCATCGGCTGTGTCAGAAGTTTCACTTGAGCAACTGCCTGCTTAATAAATTCTACATAGAGAGATTATATGCTTTCAAACCCCAGCCCGCACGGCGAACGCCGTCAACTCACAGTGATGTTCTCAGACCTGGTCGGGTCTACAGAACTCTCTGCGCAGTTGGACCCCGAAGACCTACATGACATCATCACCCAATATCATCAAACCGCCACCAACGCGGTCAATCGCTTTCAGGGGCATGTCTCACAATACATGGGCGATGGCATTCTGGCGCTCTTCGGTTTTCCGCAAGCCCACGAGAACGACGCCGAGCGCGCCGCACTGGCCGGCCTGGCGTTGCTCGAAGACATGCAGAAATTAAATAAAGAGCTTGAAAAGAAATACAAACGCGGTCTGTCTGTGCGCATCGGCATTCACACCGGCGAAGTGATGATCGGCACAAAGGCCGGCGAAACAAATAACCTGTTCGGCGAAACTCCAAATGTTGCCGCGCGCGTTCAATCTTCTGCAGAACCCAATTCTGTTTGCATCTCTGCGGCTACGCACCGTCTCATTTCGGGTTTCTTTGTCGTCGAAGATATGGGGCCGCACATTCTCAAGGGCGTGCCCGACCCAGTGGAGTTGTTCCGTGTGGTGCGCGCCACGGGTGTGCGCGGAAGACTTCACAACGCGTCTGCGTCAGCGCGCACTGCGTTTGTGGGGCGCGAAAAAGAGCGCAACATTTTGATGAGTCGCTGGGTGCAGGCGCAAAAAGGTCACGGCCAATTGGTGATGCTCAGCGGCGAGGCCGGCATGGGCAAGTCGCGTTTGCTTCAACAATTCCAGGCAGACCTCGGCAATATTCCGCACACGTGGATCGAGGGCGAATCATCCCCGTACGAACAAGATACCCCATTTGCACCCACGCTCGACCTGATTTCAAATGCTTTTCATTGGACGGCGGACACCAGCCCCGCCGAAAAGGTGGACGGGCTCGAGAACGCTTTCGCCCTCGTCGGCTTGGACCCGGCCCGCTCCGTCCCGCTTCTGGCCAGCCTGTTCGGGATCGAGCTTCCAAGTGGCCGCTTCCCCCCGCTTCTTTTATCCGCCGAGCAACAGCGCGCGCAACTCCTGCAGACTCTGGTGGACTGGGTCATCGGCAGTGCGCGTTTGCAGGCCACCGTGCTGGTGGTCGAAGACCTGCACTTTGCCGACCCTTCGACGCTGGAGGAATTTTTAATGCTCAGCGAGCAAATCGAAGATGTGCCGGTTCTGCTCATCTTCACTTCGCGTCCGCGCTTCAAACCACCCTGGCCCACAAAATCGTTTCACACGTTGATGACGCTCAATCGCCTCGATCAAGATAATGTGCGCGAAATGATCGAAACCTTGCTGGGCAAACTTTTGCCTGCCGAAACGGTGACCGCGCTGGTGGAGCGCACCGACGGCGTGCCGCTGTTCGCCGAGGAATTGTCCAACGCGATTGCGGAGAACCGCACGCCGACCAGCATCGAGCGACAAATCCCGAGCACATTGCAAGACCTGCTCATGGCGCGTCTCGATTTTCTCGGGCCGGTCAAAGAGATCGCGCAAATCGGCTCGGTGATAGGCCGTGACTTTTCGTATTCATTAATCGTGCGCATCGCCGGCCTGCCCGAAGACGATTTGCAAATGGCGCTGGCGCGCCTCGGCGAATCGGGGCTGGTCATCATAAAAGAAACCCCGGGCGAAATGCTTTTCACCTTCAAGCACGCTCTCGTGCAGGAGGCGGCATACAGCTCCCTGCTCAAGAGTCGCCGCCGCGAATTGCATCGCGCGGTGGCAACAACGCTCCGCGAGAACTTCTCAGACCTGGCGAAGGCGCGCCCCGAGCTTCTGGCCCAGCATCTCACCCAGGCTGGCGACACCGAACAAGCCGTCGAAGCCTGGCAAGCCGCGGGCGAGCGAGCCGCTCAACGCGCGGCACTGACCGAGGCCATGCAACACCTGAACAAGGCGCTCGAACTGTTGAACAGTCTGCCCGAATCGGATGAGCGCGATTTTATGGAGTTGCCCATTCAGCTTACGCTGGGCAATGTGCTTACTGCGCTAAAAGGTTTTGGCTCGGAAGAAAAAATGCAAACCTTCGCCCGCGCACGGCAGATCTCTGAAAAACAGGGCACCACTACGCAATTTCTAATCATCCTGCTTGGCTTATGGGGCACGGCCAACAGCCGCTCAGAGATTATTGCCTCGCGTGAAATTTCTAAAGAGTTCCTGCGCCTGGCCGAAAAAGACGGCGGCTCGATGATGCTGACCTGGGCACACGAGTCGCAGGCCATTGAGGCTTTTGCCCAGGGTGATTTTGTGGCAGTCGAAGAGCATTTCGGATTGATGAATAAGTATTATGTGAAAGATGAGCAGAGTTGGGCGCCCTTTGATCCGTTTGTTACCACTTCAATTCATGGGTCACTGGCCCTGTGGCAGCGCGGACTGATCGATCAGGCGCGCGAGCGGATTCGCAAACAATACATCCACGCGCAAGAAGTCCCCGTTACCAATGTGGCCATGGCTCATCTCGGAGCTTGTAGTCTGCACATCAGAATAGAAGACCCTGCCAGGGTAATGGAACACGCAGACGCCATGTATCAAATTGGAGTTGACCAGCAGTTGCCAGATTATCAAGCCTGGGCAAATTTATATCGCGGCATCGCCTTGATTCAACAGGGGCAACATGAGCAAGGCGTGACCCAATTGGCCAGCGCAGTTGGCGAATATCTTGCCACCGGCACGCACAGCTCGCTGGGTGAATATCTGGCCTATCTTGCAGAAGGGTATGCCGGCATGGGCAATACCGAGCAGGCCTTGACCACAATTCAAAACGCTTTTGGAGCCACACCTGAAGAGAAAGTGCAACTGCCCAATCTGCATCGTGTGCATGGCGATATTTTATGGCAACAACCCAATGCGGACCTGGAGCTGGTCGAGGCCGCTTACCGTGAGTCCATCGAAGTTTCGCAGAAGTTTGGCGCGCTGACTCATGAGCTAAAGGCGGTCACTCACTTGGGGCGTTTGCTGCGCTCGCAGGGACGCGGGGCTGAGGCGCTGGCCATGCTCGCGCCGCTGTACGAAAAATTTAGCGAGGGGTTTGATACGGTCACGTTGCGCGAGGCCAAAGAATTGTTGGACGAAATTTCGTGATGAAACGTATTAGGTGTAGGGGCACGGCGGCGCCGTGCCCCTACACACCCATCGAACAATAATTTTTTTGCAATGACGTTAAATCCACACATTCCTCCCGGTGCATCCGGCGACCATCATCGCCGCTCTATCCGTCTGCCAAAATATGACTACACCCAACCCGGGGCGTATTACATTACGATTGTGACATATCAACGCCTGCCATTGTTCGGAGAAATCAGAAACGGAGAAATGATTCTCAGCGAAATGGGGAGAGTCGCACAAGAGCAATGGTTCCTATCGGCGGAACTGCGCCCGAATATTTTGTTGCGAGAGGATGAATTTGTTGTAATGCCAAATCATACACATGGAATCATAGGAGCACTTGAACGCGCGGAAAAAACTGGA
>VFKQ01000176.1 GCA_009885445.1 Anaerolineaceae bacterium
AAGATAATGTCGGGCCAGGGGATGTAGGTTTGAGCGAACCCACCACTAAAATCAAATAAGCCAAAAATGAACATGCTCGTCGCGCGCAGGCTCGAAGCGGCGAAGGCCGTCAGCGCGAGAGTTGTCAGCGAGAAAACGATCAGGCTGGCAAGCACAGAGCGCAGGCCGCGCGTTTTTTGCGCCGCTGAAATTTTGAGCGCCTGCTCGCCGATCAGCAGAAAACCGTGGAACGCGCCCCAGGCCAAAATGGACACGTACGCGCCGTGCCAGAATCCGCTGGCGAGCATGGTCAACATTGGCGGCAGAATCATCGCCGTCCACTGCGGCCAGCGGCGTTGCATCAACCAGCGGCGCGCGGGGAAGAAGATGTAGTCGCGAAACCAGAACGACAGACTGATGTGCCAGCGCGTCCAGAAATCGCTGATCGATTGCGCGAAGAAGGGCTGGCGAAAATTCGGGCTGAGTTCGATGCCCATCAACGCGCTCAGTCCGCGCACGATGCCCGTGTAACCCGCGAAGTCGTTGTACAGGCCGAACGTGAAAACGAGCAACCATAATAATTTTTCGAGCGACGAAAATGAAGCCGGGTCCGAAAAAATTGTCGCGGGTAGAAACGAATTTAATCGGTCAGCGATGACGACTTTGCGCAGGATGCCCACGCAGACGAGGCCGAATCCTCGGGCGAGCGACTCGTTGTCGACGCGGCGATCCGCTTCGAGCGCGGACAGGAAGCGGGTCGGGCGTTCTATAGGCCCAGCCAGCAATTTCGGGAAGTAACTCAGGTAGAGGGCGAAGTCTATGAAGTTTTGTGCGGGCTTGGCCTGTCCGCGTGAAATATCCAGCAGATAGGAAATCGCCTGCAAAATATAAAACGAGAATCCGATAGGTAACAACAGCGCGAGCGCATCGGGCGCGATACCGTCACCGACGATGCGCTCTCCGTAAGGGCCTGTTAAAAGTTTCAGCAGGCTGAAGGCGCCCAGGTTGATGATGAGGCCGAGCGCCAGCCAGGCGCGCGATGAAACTTTGCGGCCAATGAAATAATTAACAATGGTGACGCCAAACAAGGCCAGCGCGTACTGCCAACTGATTAACGCGTAGAAAAAATAGGAGGCCAGCAGAAGCCAGATGTTTTGCGCGCGGCGCGTCAATAGATAATAGATGGCGAGAACGACAATCGAAAAAACGAGAAATTGTGCAGAGATGATTTGCATGGTTATTTGAACAGCCAACTATTTTGCGAGAGTTGTTCGCCGAGCCATTGGCTAAATGTTAGCGCGCCTTGCGAGTTAAGATGACGCCAATCATACCAGTGCGCTGATGGGATTTGCAGGCTGATTTCGTCCGTGCGCCAAAACGGAATGTTATTCGCTTTCAATGCTTGCGCGAGTGGCGGCAGATACGCAGACTCGTATGCGTCCCACGCGGACTGGCTTGCGCCAATGACCTGCGAGCTTCGGTTGAGCGGGCCTTCGATGAGCACAAGTTGTGTGCCCTGTGTTTGTAGTGTAAGCGCGCTTGTGATGGAGGCCATGTGCGCGGGGTCGTCCCAAATTTTTTGCAGTTCCTGCGCGGTGCTAAACGGATTGTTGGGGTCGGGCGGGTGAACGCCTTGCGCGGGCTGGAATCCTTTTGGGGTGAGGGAGGCCGTTTCGGCGTTGCGCTTGACTCTGTTTGCAGGAATCAGTAAATAGCGCCATGAAAGAAAGTAGCGGTAGGCATATGAGTTGCTGACCAGCCAACCGCTGAGTGACGGATTGCCGATGTTGTGTTGCACCCATGCGGAGTTTTCGAGAAAGTCCGCGTTGAATTCAAAGGGGCTAATGTCGCGCGGAAGCACAGTGAAGAAAATAACTTTTGGGTGGAAGCGCTGAATCAATGCTCTGGAGAAGGCGACGGTATTATCTGCTGTCATCACGGGGATGCCGATGTTGTAGCACTGAATCGTTTCGCCGGTTTGCTCGCGATAAATTTTTTCCACGACGGCAGGGTCAATATCGGAATTGCTGACCGAACTCCCAACGAAAAGACAGTCTACGCGGCTGTCGCGGCGGATTTGCGATTCGAGCGCGTAGAGTTTCGCGTCGAGGACGAAACTGTCGGCGCCGATGGAGGGGGTGGGCAAACCCGCTCCGAGCGGGGAACGAGCGAGGGCTTCCGCTCCGAGTGCGACGAGGGGGATCGTCCACAAAAATAGTAGCATCCCGCGCCACAAGAAGGTTGAGCGAAAAGACTGAAATGCTTTTGCAGGTTGCATCTTTTAAATTTATTTGAAGAGCCAGGTGTTTTGCGCAATTTGTTCGCCGAGCCATTCGCTGAAGGTGAGGGCGCCGAGGCTGTTCAGGTGGAAGCTATCGTGCCAGAGCGAATCTGGAATCAGCGTGGATAGTTCTGCGGTGCGCCAGAAAGGCAGGCTGTATTCTGCGCTGGTCTTCTCCAGCAGTGGGATGAACAGGTTGTTATAAGCCATCCAATATGGATGGCTGGTGACATCTATGGATGGGTTGGTATATTGTGGCGCCTCGATCAGAATCACCTGCGTGCCCTGACTCTCGATTTCGAGAAACCCTGCCAGAGCGTTAATGGTCAGGTCTTCTGCGTTGAGGCTTTCAAGTCCGGGGTGGTTGACGGTTCGCGTCCGAGTCGGAATTACGGGTCTTGGACTGAAGCCTTGCTCGGTGAGACCCTTTAATGGCTTAAACATGTATGCGCGATTTTCAGCAGTTAACCAGTAGCGCCAGGTAAGGTAATAGCGATAGGCATATGAATTGTTTATGGGCCAGTCTGCCAGCGTAGGTTGGCTCAGGCTGGATTGTAGCCAGCGTGAGCGATCAATATAATCCACATTGGCCTCGCCGCGATAGATATCGCGTAAGAGAACGATGTAAAAAATTACCCTGGGGTGATAACGATTAACCAATGCCTGCGAAAACTCTGCGGTTTCATGCCCCATCATTTGAGAGATGCCCGCATTATAGCAATGAATTTTTTGCCCAGTATGTTGTTCGTAAACGCGCTCCACGATGGCTGGATCAACACCGGTCTCGGTAGCGGAACTGCCAACAAACAGGCAATCGATGTCGCCCCTGATGCGGATCTGCGATTCGAGCTGGTAGATCTTCGCGTCAAAAAGAAAATTACCCGAACCAACAGATGGGGTGGGCAGACGTACGCCGAGTGGGGAGCGCGCAACGATTTCAGCTGACGTAATTAACAACGAAAGCGAAGCCAGGACGGCTCCCAGGGCCTTCCACAGCCAAGTCGCTTGGCCGCGCTTGAGTTGCAGAGTTTGAACAGAGAAAATTTGCATGGATGATTCGCGCGGCGAGATATTAATCGCGGTCCACATCGTGCGAGTTGCTCTCGCGGATTCCCGCGGGCGTAATCTCAACGAACTCGGCATGCTCTTGCAGTTCGCGGATGTTGTGCGCGCCGCCGTAGCTGAGACCGGAGCGCAGTCCGCCGACGAGCTGATGCAAAATCTCGCTGACATTGCCGCGATAAGGCACGACGGCTTCGACGCCCTCGGGCACGACCTTCGACCAATCCTCTTGATTCTCGGCGGACTCGTCCTCGCCGCGTTCGCTGGCCTTGCGACTCATCGTCGCGCCGAGGGAGGCCATGCCGCGCACCACTTTTACTTTTTTGCCATCGCGCAAAACGGGCGAGCCGGGCGCTTCTTCACAACCCGCGAAGAGACTGCCGATCATCACCGTGTCTGCGCCCGCGGCGAGGGCCTTGACCAAATCTCCGCCCGCGCGGATTCCGCCGTCGGCGATGAGCGGCACGTCGCGGCCAGAATCTTTAATTCCGGCGGCGCTGTCGATGATGGCGGTCAACTGCGGGACGCCGAATCCCGTGACGATGCGCGTGGTGCA
>VFKQ01000089.1 GCA_009885445.1 Anaerolineaceae bacterium
ACATAGGCTCAAGCCGCCGTCCTCGGCGGCGTTTTGCGAGTAAATCTTGCGCCGAGGACGGCGCAAGGAGCAAGCTCTATTTTTACTCGTATTTGTACGGTAGAGAAAGGTGAGTTATTTAATCAAGCCCAAGAATCTCTGATACCAATACCAAACCACATCGCCAGATATTTTTCCGTGAATCGAAGCGGACTTATCCAGCAGAAACGTGGGCGGATAAAATCCGCGGCTGACAACGCCGGCCACCCATGGGCGCGTATTCACCGCGACGAAGATGGCTTGGTAAATATCGGCTTGCAGTTGCAGGTTGAGCGCCACCTCGGGCGGGTTGTTGGGCTGGCTAAGCGATTTCCAATTTTGACAGGTCGCGCCATTAATGGGCAGGCAGGTCATTGTCGCGCCCGTTGCAGATGGATACGCCAGCGCGATGTACACCGGTTTGCTCAACAGTGATTGCAATGGCAGAACGCCGTTGTCTAAAAGTTGCGCCGCGCCGCGATTCAAGTCATCGCCAGTGGGGTTTGAGTTTTCGCTGAGCGTGCCAGAGACGAGTAAATAAATCCCGTCAGTGTTTACCAAAAATCCGGGCGTAGCTAAATTGGGGACAGTGTACGGCATGGCCCACAAGACGGTGCCACGGAAATGTGCGCGGACTTCATTGAGCACCGCCTGCCAGCGAGCGTCTGCATCATTCGGGACGTTGGACGGGCTACCGTCCGAGAGCGTTCCGTTGGGGAGGGCGGGGAGCACCCAATCGCCGCCGAGGATGAGGGCTTGCGCTCCGGCTTGAGTCGCCAGGTCGGCGTAGTTGACGGCGAAGGCGCGGTAGTAGTCGAACCACGTCAGCCACCAGGTGTTATCTCGTGGCGCAGCCCGCCACCAGTCCGAGGAAGAGACGGGGAAACGTGGTTGGGGGAAGAGGGCCACGCTCAAGTTGAGTCCGCGCGCGTTGGCGATCATGTTGTTGGTGTCAGTCCACAATTGGTCTGCGCCGGGTTTGACGCCGAAGACCAGTGGCGCGGAGGAGGAGTACGTCCACGTGGGTGTGAGCGTGACCCAATTTGCGCCACGCGACTGGATGTATTGCAGGGCCAGCGGATAGTGCGTGGTGTAATTCGGATGAAAGTATGGGTCTACTTCGACGCCGGCCATAAAGTTGTTGGCGCGGATGGCTACGTTGGTTCCCGCCACCGAAGAGGTGGGCGTTTCCATCCACGCCCAATTTGTGACTGTGTCTTGCAAATCCTGGCTGGTGAGCACGGTGATGGCTTGTCGCCCGTCCGAGCTACCAGCGGTGGCCACATCGTCTGCCGAGCCGCATTGGCCACTGCGGCAGAAACGGTAGGCAAACGAAGACAAGTTCAGCGGGCCATACAGCCGGTACGTCCAGTGATTATCTTTGTCGAACCACATGGGGATGGGTTCCGTCCAGCCGTATGGATTAAATTGAATGTAGATGATGTCGCCGGCGGGCGTGGTGTTGGGCACGGTGACTTCAAAAAGAATCGGCGCAGAATTTCCGGCTTGCCAGGTTTCGACATATTCTTCGAGCACGAGTCCGCCGGGTGGGACGATGAATTGGCGCACCTGAAATGTGCCGCCATTCAATTTGTGTTCGGCATTCCAAAAGCCATCGCCGAGCGTGTATTTGTAGCGCACGTCCGCGCCCACCGGCAGAAAGGTGTCAATGCGGTAAATGCCTTGCGACACTTGTTGCATGGGCAACATGCGATCCGCCACCGTGCTCAGTCCGCCGCGCAGGTTGGCGAAGGTGTTGCCCAATTGCAAAAGATTACCAGCGATGCGCACAGCCGCGCCGGGTTGTGTGTTTGCGGGGACGTGCACCGTCAACGAAACCGGCACGAGCGGAGCGCCACGCACCGTCACCGAAACGGGTGTGGTTAAACCCTGGGCCACGGTTGCCCCCTGTTGGAAAGTGCCAAACATTCCATCCATGGCGTAGCCGATGACGTTGTGTGTGCCAACTGGCAGGCCTTGTAAATTGAAGCGTCCAGCCGAATCGGTGATGGACTGCACCCCGCTGGCTGAGACCATCAGCCCGGGCACGGCCACGCCGGTGTCTGCGTTGATGGCTGTGCCTTGAATACTGCCCACAGTGCCGATGAATGGTTTATCGGGCCAGGCGGCGACGATGTCGGTTACTTCGCTGGTGCCGGCGGCGAAATATAAACGATAGCGCACTGCCTGATTTAAGGAATTGTATTCAGGCGTGCCGGGTCCGCCTTCGCGGATGTAGATATATTTCAAAACCGAATTGAGCGTTACGGGCAGTGAGGCAATGAAGTGAGTTGGGTCCACTGCTTGCATGC
The DNA here is from genome assembly GCA_009885445.1 of Anaerolineaceae bacterium. Lineage (GTDB taxonomy): Bacteria > Chloroflexota > Anaerolineae > Anaerolineales > Villigracilaceae > Denitrolinea. The sequence continues at coordinate 2,331 of VFKQ01000089.1, forward strand.
GCACATCGGAATAGTTGAAGCTCAAACCAGTGACTTCGTCCAGCACACGCAGGGCGAGAGTCTCACCGGGGTTGAGCGGCAGAGGCAGTGTGACTCGAAAGGTCACCTGCGCCATGGGCAGGGGTGTGGAGGTCGGCCCTGTGGGCGTCACTGGTTGCGGGGTGGTGCCGCCGTTCGTCCTGTCGCCGAAGAGGGTGAATGTGCAAGCGGGTCCGCTGAACAAAATTAAAATGGCGAGCAAGACGGCGATATATTTTCTAGGCAGGGGCGTTTTGAAATTCATTTATCCTCCATACATGAAAAGAGAACTATGCCGAAACAATCGTGCGCTTACGGTAGGTGAGGGCGCTGAGCAGGATGCTGATGAAATATAAAAGAATCATGGGCGCCATGACGAGGCCCATGCTGAAGGGGTCTACGGTGGGCGTGATCATGGCCGCAAAGATTGCAATGACGATGACGGCAATGCGCCACTGGTTCAATAGCATCTTTGAGTTAACCAGCCCGACGGCGCTTAGAATCCAAATCAGCATGGGGAATTCAAAGGTGATGCCCATCCAAAAGAGCAGGCCGGTGGTGAATCGAAAATAAGAGTCGGGTCGCCATTGGGTGGTGAAGTTGAAATACACATTCATGTAGTGAATGGCGCTTAGTCCGCTGGGCAGGAGAATGCTGTAACAAAACCAAACGCCCACCACAAACAATAGCGTAGCAAAGGGAATGCCGAATACAGAAAGCAGTTTCTCGCGCGGCTTGAGGCCGGGTGCAATGAAGAGCCAAAATTCGAAGGCAATCAGCGGAAAGGCAAGCGTGAACCCGGCCATCAGTCCGAGGCGCATTATCACGCTGATCGACTCGGTCACGTCGACGGTGGTGAGCACTGACGAGTCGAGTCCGCTGACGTTGTTGAGCGGGCCGGACATGAGCAGAATCAGGTCGCGGGCAAAAAATAGCGCGGCGGCGGTGGCGATGAACCACCAAATCACCGAGCGGATGATATGTCCGCGCAAGGAGATGATGTCTTGCAGGAGCGCGGCGCGCACTTCTTTTTGTTCGGCGATGGAGACCAGAATATCGCTGACGGATTGTGAAGTTGGATCGGATGCAAAAAAACGATAAACGCCGCGCAGTGTGCGGAAGGGCCAGCTGACCAGCCACCAGGCGGCGCGAAACGGGGCGGTGAGGATGCGCCCGAGTTTGGTATTAAAAAATTTACGCATGAGCCTTTTTGGTTTTGCGTTTTGCGGGCGCGACGGTTTTTGATTTCTTTTTGGCAGGCTTCGTTGATCTGGCTTTGGCAGGGGCCGCAGTTTTTTGTGGCGCGGGCTTAATCATTTGGGCGGCGACGTATGGCGCACTGCGCGGGGGGAGAATCGAATTTGTTTCGGGCTGACCCGTTTCGGGCGCGGGAGGGGCGGCGGGCTTGCGTCGAACGCTTGCGGGTGCGGCGATTTCATCCAATTCTTGAAATGATTTTTCGAGATTGGCTTCGCGGCGCAGTTCGGTGGACAGGTTGGAGGCGGCGCGCCAACTTTCGTTTATTGCGCGCCAGGCGTCGGAGGATGTGATTTTGTTAATCCCGCTGGCGATGGTGCGTCCGGTTTTGCCCCAGTCTTCGGGTTTGACGACGAGCATTGCGATGATGACGATTACCATTAACTCAAGTGGGCCGATGCCGAGGACTTCCATTTATTCGCTGACCTTTGTAACGTGTTGATGAATTTCATCTTTGTGCGCCACGAGCGCGCCGAGCACGCCGTTGACAAAACGCGCGGCGCTGTCGGAGCCGAACTCTTTGGCCAACTCCACCGCTTCGTTGATGGCCACTTTGATGGGCGTCTCGCGTTGCACGGCGAATTCCCAAAAGGCAATGCGTAAAATGTTGCGGTCTATTACGGCCACCTGCTCGAACGGCCATTCGGGCGCATATTTGGCAATGAGTGTGTCGAGTTCTTCTTTGAGCGCCACAACGCCAGCAACGATCTGGCGCGCAAATTCGGCCAGGTCATCGGGCAGGGGTTCCTCCTCCAGGCGTGCGCTCAACACGTCGCCGGGCAGGTGGTTTAAAAGATCAACTTCGTAAAGTACTTGCAGGGCCACGCCGCGCGCCCTGGTGCGAGGTCTCATGTCGTGTTTAAGCCGCGTTGGCTTCCTCGTAATCTATATCTTCAATGTGAATGTTGACAAAGCCGATTTCCATGCCGACCATTTCGCGCAATGCGCGCGAGACTTGCTTTTGGACATTGCGACTCACTTCGCGGATGTTGACATCTTGCTTGACGATTAAGTACACGTCGGCGAAGACGAGGTTATCGTCCGTTTCAATGCGCACCCCGTCCTGGCCGCGACGAAAGAGGCGATTCACTCCGCCCGAAACGGGTGCCATGCGGCTGACGCCGGGCACGCTGAGCGTGGACAGGCGCGCAATGGTGACGAGCACGTCTGGGGAGACGCTGGTTTTGCCGGGGGTGTTTTCGGTGGTCTTTGCCATAGTTGTTTCCTTGTACAGAGACTATTCACTATTCTCTATTCTCTTCTCTCTTCAT
>VFKQ01000160.1 GCA_009885445.1 Anaerolineaceae bacterium
GAATTTCTTGCGCAGGGTTAAAGAGTTTCATGACAGTTCTCCGGTTGGTTGTTTGAATGTGACAGCCGAAACGGCGGGCGAGACGAGTGACAAAACACTGCCATGCCGGAATAGACACGCATATGCACTTGCTTTTCTTGTTGTACAATCAGCATAGTCAATTTATTACAAGGAGTCGTCATGGACACTGCCACGTTCTATGCTTTGTTTAGCACCACCTGTTTCGCGCTCGTTGGTTTGTGGTGGAACGCGGTGGCCCAGCGCCCCCAGCGAATTCATGACTCGCATTCAAAACGCAGTGCCACGGGCGTGTACCTGTCATTTTTAATTCCCGGCATGATGGGCCTCGGCGCGCAAGTGACCGGCGCGGATAATCCATTGTGGCGCGGCGTGTTTGTGGTCGGCGCGGCCATCGGTTTATATGTCACCGCGCAGGCCATGCGTAGCGGCGCACAGGCAGATGCGCATCTCGGATTTTTTAATCGCAACCGCTGGATCGTGGCCGTCATTTATGCTTCCATTTTGCTCGGCTCACTTGGGTTAGATTATGTGGCCACGTTTGCGGGCTTCACGCCCATTCAAGTGGAAGCCGGCCTGATGTGCCTGCTCGTGCTGGCTGGGCACGGTCTTTCGTGGGAAGTGTTGATGGACACTACCGCGCGCGAAAGTTAAAAATATTTCATGTCCAATATTTTGGTGGTCGGCTCACTTAATGCAGACCTGGTGGTGCGCGCGCCGCATTTTCCGGGACCTGGCGAAACGATTCGCGGTGAAGATCTGCAAGTCATCGCGGGCGGCAAGGGCGCGAATCAGGCGGTGGCCGCCGCGCGGTTGGGCGCGCAGGTGGCGATGCTTGGGCGCGTGGGCCGCGATAAATTCGGCGAGTTCCTGCTCGATAATTTAGATGCCAACAACGTGGATGCCCGCTTCGTGCAACGCGACGACTCTGCGACGGGCACCGCCATCATCGTCGTCGACTCAAGCGGACAAAACAGCATCGTCCTTTCAGCGGGATCTAATGGACACGTTTCGCCCGCCGACGTGAATCTCGCCCCTTTCCCCGCCCGAGGGTTGCTCCTGCTTCAATTAGAGATTCCCACGCCCACAGTTTTACGCGCCGCGCAACGCGCGCGTCAACTGGGTATGCAGGTGATTCTCAACCCCGCGCCCGCACAAGAATTGCCCGATGAATTAATCACGCTGACAGATTTCCTGATCCCCAACGAATCAGAACTTGCGTTGCTCACCAGCATGGACGTGACCGACGTCGCCTCGGCTGAACGGGCGGCCAGAATTTTACTGGCGCGCGGCGCGAAGAATGTGATTGTCACATTGGGCGACAAGGGCGCGCTAATCGTGGACAGGAATATGAGTGCGCATGTAGACACCTATAAAGTGGAAGTGGTGGATACCACTGCGGCGGGCGACGCTTTCATTGGCGGATTTGCCAGCAAACTTTTAGAGTCTGCTGGCCTGCCAGCCTATGCGCGGGAACAAACTGGCGCACTGCATATTCAGCAGGCCGTGCAATTTGGTTGCGCTTGCGGCGCACTGGCGACGACAAAGTTCGGCGCACAGCCGTCATTGCCGACGAGGGATGAAGTTGAAGATTTAATGGCGAAGTAATGCCAGTGTTTAGTGGTCAGTGGTCAGTGATCAGTAATCAGTGATCAGTCTCCAGTCTCTATTCCCTTTTCTCTATTCCCTTTTCTCTTTTCCCTTTTCCCTTTTCCCTTTTCCCTTTTCTCAGGAATCCTCATGCCCTCTACCCGCATCCTCCTCGACACCGACCCGGGCATTGACGATGCGCTGGCGATTCTGCTGGCCGTCGCTTCGCCGGAGATTCAGTTGGATAGCGTTATCAGCGTCCACGGAAATTGCGCGGTGGAACAGGCCACGCTCAACGCGCTGGCTATTTTGGAACTGGCCGGCGCGAATAATATTCCGGTGGCAAAAGGATTTAATTTGCCGCTGGTGCAACCGTCGCTGCTGGCGCTGGAGACTCACGGGGATGCGGGTTTGGGCTACGCAAAACTGTCAGCGCCGAGGAACCCGCCGTCGGCGCGGCATGGATGCGATTTTCTCGTCGAGCGCATTATGTCGAACCCGGGCGAGATGACGTTGGTGGCGATCGGTCCGCTGACGAATGTCGCAGTTGCGATTCGCAAAGAGCCGCGCATCGTCGGCGCGTTGAAAGAAATTATCATCATGGGCGGCGCGGTGCGGCATCAGGGCAACTCGACGCCGCTGGCCGAGTTCAACGTGCACGTGGACCCGCACGCGGCGCACATGGTTTTTCACAGCGGCATCCCGCTGACGCTTGTGCCGCTGGACGTGACCTATCAATGCATCCTGACGCCCGCCGACGTGAAGCGCTTGAACAAAATTAATTCGCCGATCACAAAATTTATCGACGACTCGACGCGCTTCTACATGGAATTCCACGACGAGTATCAGCAGATCGACGGATGCGCCATCAACGATCCGCTGGCGTTGGCGCTGGCCTTTGCGCCCGAGCTTTGCACCTACGAGGAGCATTTCGTGGACGTGGATATTTCGGGCGGCGTTTCGATGGGCAACACGTTTGCTGATTTTTACAAGCATACGAAAAAGCCCGCCAACATGAAGGTGGCGCTGGGCGTGCGCGCGCGGGATTTTATGGAGTTGTTTTTGGAGCGCATGGAGGGGCTGGCGAGGAGGCTTTCAGAGACTTGAGACTTCGGAAGTCTGGGCATAACGTAAACGCATCGCTGGTGTTTTATTGTTCAAATCTTGAAAAAGGAGAATGCTATGTTTGAAAAAATGAAGAAAGACTTTACGACCATGACGTGGGTGCTCATCCCGGTGGCGATCGCCATCAATATTGCGGTTGGGCAAATCGTCGTTTTGCTGAAACTACCTGTGTACCTTGACTCGATCGGCACTGTGCTGGTGGGTATCATCTGCGGTCCGTGGGCGGGCGCGCTGACTGGTGCGCTCTCGAACACCATCTGGGGTTTATTTAATCCAGACTCTCTGCCCTGGTGGCCGGTGGCGTTCTTCATCGGTCTCGTGGCGGGTTTGTGCGCGAATGCGGGTTGGTTCAAGAGTTGGCCAAAAGTGATTCTCTCGGGCTTCTTGATTGCGCTGACTGCGGCAATTGTCTCGACGCCAATTTCGGTTTACCTGTATGGCGGCATTACGGCCAGTGGTTCTTCGTTTATCACTGCCTATCTGCTTCAAACCGGGCAGGGTGTTCTCTCGGCTGTGTTGAGCACAGGCTTCCTCGTGGAGCCAGTGGACAAAATCACCACGGCCATGCTGGCCTTTGCCATCGTGCAAGGCCTTTCGAAGCGTTTATTGGCGCGCTTCCCGCGCCCCGAGAATGCCGAAGTGGAGCAGGGTAGTAGCTCCTCACAGTTGGTCACCGCGCTGATCGTCGCGGTGGTGGTCATCGCGTTGGGCTTTTTTGTGCGCAACATGCTGGCTGGTTAATTACAACCTGCGTCATAAAAAATCAGGCTTCCTTGCGAAGCCTGATTTTTTTTGGCTTATAATCCGCAAACCTTCTTATGCGCGAACGACTTTCTTATTATATTAAACGCGATAGCGCATTGCATCGCCTGAATCCTTTAACCAAGATCATTCTGACCTTGGGCATCCTTTTGGTTTCGTTGATTAGCCCAGGGTATTGGACAGCCCACGCCCTTTTGATTTTCGCCATTGTCCCGCTGAGTTTTCTTGGCAGGATCTGGCGCGAATTTTTTTCGAGCGCCATCCGCCTGATCATTCCTGCGGCGGGTTTTATTTTTTTAATGCAGGCGTTTTTTCAACCGCTCGGGGAAACCGTCATTTTCAAATTCTGGGTGTTGGACGTGACTCAAGAGAGCCTGGCGTTTGCATTCCGCATTTCAACGCGCATCACGGTGATGATATCCGCCTTCACCCTGTTTCTCTTAACCACCCATCCCAGCGAATTAATGTCTGATCTCACACGGCGCGGACTGCCCGGGCAGTTTGCGTATGTGATCATCTCGTCGCTTCAGATTCTGCCGCAGATGCAATCCAAGGCGCGCACGATCATCTCTGCGCAACGTTCGCGCGGGCTGGATACCGAAAGCACTTTCCTGTGCCGCGTTGGTTCCATTGTCCCGTTGGTGGGGCCGCTCGTGTTCGGCTCACTCGTGGAAGTGGAGGAGCGCGCAATCGCGATTGAGGCGCGTGGCTTTACTTCGACGCATGTGAAAACATCCCTGCACGAAATCGCTGACACAAAATTTGACAAGACCCTGCGCTGGGTTTTGCTCGCGTTGGTGATTCTTTCATTGGTGTGGAAAATATGGCAATTGTAAATCTGCAAAACGTCACTTACAAATATCCGCTCACGCAAACGGCCGTGTTGCAAAATATTAATTTGCAAGTGAACGAAGGCGAATTTGTCGCGGTCATTGGGCCGAACGGCGCGGGCAAGTCCACGCTGTGTTATGCCATCGCGGGATTCGTGCCGCATTTTTTCAAAGGCGAAATGAGCGGCACCGTCGAAGTGGCGGGCGTTGAGTCGGCCAAGTCATCGTTGAGCGAGTGGGTTTTAAATGTGGGGCTGGCCTTTCAAAATCCGTTCAACCAAATCAGCGGCGCGAAATATACTGTTTTTGAGGAGCTGGCTTTTGGGCTGGAAAATATCGGCGTGCCGCGCGACGAGATGCCCGAGCGTGTGGAGAGGGCCATGCGCCTGACGGGAATCAGCGCTTTAGCGGACCGCTCGCCCTACTCGCTCTCGGGCGGGCAACAGCAACGAGTGGCCCTCGCCTCCATTTTAGTGATGCAACCCAAAGTGCTCGTGCTCGACGAACCCACCTCCCAAATGGATCCGATCGGCACGCGCGAAGTCTTCGGCGTGATTCGCACGCTGGCTGAAAACGGCATGACCGTGATTCTGGTGGAGCACAAAGTGGAGTGGATTGCCGAGTTCGCTGGCAGAGTCATTGCCCTGCACGATGGTCAGATTCTGATGGAGGGCAAACCCGCCGAGGTGCTCACGTCTGATGCGCTGGCCGAAAAGGGATTCGGCATTTCGCGTTACACGTCCACGGCGCGGGCGGCGCGGACAGCGGGCCTGTGGAAAAAAGCGAATCTGCCGGTGACGTTGGATGAGGCCGCAGAGGGGTTTGCAAAATGAGACTGGAGATTAGAGACTTAAGTTTCACCTATCCCACTGGGTTGGAGGCGCTCAAAGATATTTCGCTGACGATTGAGTCAGGTGAGCAGGTGGCCATCGTCGGTCAGAACGGCGCGGGCAAGACGACTCTGGTGCGACACTTCAACGGGTTGTTGCAACC
>VFKQ01000290.1 GCA_009885445.1 Anaerolineaceae bacterium
CTATCCTCTGACAACTTTCCACAACTCCTCGCGCCTGCCTTGTCCCTCCGCGTCAATCGGCATGCCCGATTCTAGTTTATCCAACACACTCGCCGGCGGGTACGTGGACGGGTCGTTGCGCATCGCATCGTCCAGCAATGCGAGCGCGGCGCGATTGCCGGTGGCGTAGCACGTATAACGCGCCTCCTGCGCGCGGGTCAGCCCTGCCAATCCTCGATAACCAAATCGGGGACGCGCGTAAATTCATCCGTATTATGCGTCACCAGCGTAACATTATGAGCAAGCGCCGTCGCGGCAATGAGTAGATCGTTCGGGCCGATGACAGTCCCCCGCTTTTCAAGAGCAAATCGGAGTCGCCCGTAAATTTCAGCGGCGGGGTCGTCGAAGGGCAGGCTTTCGAATTGTCTCAGAAAAACAGTCTGACTTGCGAGCGTTCGCGCAGGATGGGCGCTTTTCATCGCGCCGTAAAACAACTCGGCTTTAACTACGGAACAAACGAACACATCATCGGGCGACAACATCTCCAGCCGTTGGCGAACGCCGATGGCCCTGCCATTTAAATAACCAATGCAGGCATTGGTATCGAGAAGGAATTTCATTCCAAGTTCTCGCGCACTTCATATTCGCCCTGTGGCGCCCTCTCGGGAAAATCTGGAGCGCTGCCAAAGGTTTGCTCAAAGAAATCTGGCGGCCACCCCCTCCCTTTTTTCGGTTTACCTTTTCCTGATGGGCTGGTGGCATTCACGACCAAAATCACATCCACTTCAGCGTCTCTGATTCCGATGGATGTTTCCAACTTCAAAATACCATCTTTTCCAACACGTGTATGTAATGTAAGACTTTGCATAAATCACCTCAATTTCGATTCTACACTATTTCACATCCGCTGACTCGCGTTGCCGACCTTCTTCGGATTACCAATCTTCAGTCTCTATCCTCTGACAACTTTCCACAACTCCTCGCGCCTGCCTTGTCCCTCCGCGTCAATCGGCATGCCCGATTCTAGTTTATCCAACACACTCGCCGGCGGGTACGTGGAC
>VFKQ01000335.1 GCA_009885445.1 Anaerolineaceae bacterium
ACCCCAAAGGCGAGATGGGCACACTTCACACGATCAACCCTTTGCGAACGAAATTTATCACCGACGCACTTGATCTCTCGGGCTGCAAGGTTTTGGATGTAGGCTGTGGAGGCGGCATATTAACCGAGGCGCTGGCGAAATGCGGCGCGCACGCAACCGGCATCGACCTCTCGAACGAGTCCATTGAAGCAGCGAAGATCCACGCCAAACAACAGGCCATCGACGTTGAATATAGATACGAGAATATCGAAGAAACAGCATCCAGGCACGCGGGCAAATTCGACGCGATCACCTGCATGGAAATGCTCGAGCACGTCCCCGAGCCGGGGAAGATCATCGCCGCCTGCTCAAGACTGTTGAAACCGGGCGGGCATGCTTTTTTTTCAACGATCAACCGCACGCCGAAGGCATTCCTCTTTGTAATTTTCGGCGGCGAATACATATTACGTTTACTACCGAGGGGCACCCATACCTACAAAAAATTAATTCAACCCAACGAATTGAAACACTGGGCACACGAAAGCGGACTTGAATTCCGCCGCCTTTCGAGCCTAATCTACAATCCGTTCACCGGCATATTCAAGGTTGCCGAAATAGCCGACAATAATTACATGGCCCATTTCGTCAAACCAATTCCATAAAACAAGGCGCATCTATGAATCGTTTCTTTGCATTATCACGAACATCTCATGGCCTCCTGGATCTGGCAACCCCGGCTTTTTGCGCATTATTGTGGCTCGGCAGATTCCCCGATTGGACTGTCATTTTGCTTTCCATTTTCACTGCTTTCGCCGGGTACACCGCCATTTATGCGCTCAACGATATTGTTGGAATCACAGTAGACAGGAAAAAATTCTCCGACAGCGGGATGAATGCAGGATATTCCGTTGAGGCCTCCGAAATGCGCTACCCCCTGGCGCGAAATATTTTGAGTTACAAAAAGGGATTTTTATGGATGGTAGTTTGGTTCGCTCTGGCCCTGGCAGGTTCCTATTTACTTAGCCCCAACATCGTTTTCATCCTAATCGCCGCCGCTATTTTGGAGGTCATCTATTGCTTAATGCTTAAAGTCAGCTATCTACGAGTTTTTGTGAGCGGGCTGGTTAAAGCGAGCGGCCCCATTGCCGCCGTTTTCGTTGTGGATCCCAATCCGTCCATATCTTCCCTTTTGCTTTTATTCACCTGGCTCTTCTTCTGGGAAATCGGCGGTCAAAACGTGCCCGCAGATTGGAACGACATAGCCGAAGACAGGCGCTTGAACGCGAAAACCATCCCCGTCCAATTTGGAACCGACAAAGCGGGAATCGTCGTCTTGTCAACGCTGGCGGTCACCGTAATTACGAGCGCTTTTTTACCAGCGATTTCTCCGCTCAATCTTGGAACGCCGTATATCGCGGCTAGTCTCAGCATCGGTTACATTTTCCTTCTACGACCGGGGCTTCAACTTAAAAAAAATAATGATGGACGAGATGCCGCCAGATTATTTGACAAAGCAAGTTACTACCCAGTGGCACAGTTCGTCTTGATGGCCGCCATTGTTACACTAAACACCCTGTTGACATGACAATAAAAATAATCCGCCAATCCGTGCCTGTCATTTCAAATTCGCGCAGATTCTTTCGATGAGTATTATGTGGATCGCGAAGCTGGGGCTTGGGATGCGCGATAAGCAAAATAATTTTCGGCCCAGAAAATAATCAGCGCCAGCCAGATGATGGCGAAACCGATCAGGTGATTCCGATCAAAGGGTTCGCGGTAAATCAAAACGCCGACCAAAAATTGCAGTGTGGGCGCAATATATTGAAGCAGGCCAATCATCACCAGCGGGATTTGTTTGGCGGCGAAGGCGAACATCAGCAACGGGATAGTGGTGACGACGCCCGCGCCGATCATCAACGCGCTCAGGGCGGGTTCAACGTGGAGGAATGCCCCAGTCCCGTTCGATTCGCTGACAAATAAATAGGCCAGCGCCGGCACGAACAGAATCCCCGTCTCGAGCGTGAGACCGTGGAGCGGGCCGAGCGGCGCGAGTTTTTTCACCAGCCCATAGATTCCAAAACTAAAAGCGAGCAGGAGCGCGATCCACGGCGGGCGGCCATAGACGAAAGCGAGATAGATCACGCCGACAGCGGCCAGCCCGACGGGAATCCACTGCGCGCTGCGCAAACGTTCGCGCAAAATGATGACGCCCATCAAAACGCTGAACAGCGGATTGATGAAATAGCCGAGGCTGGTCTCGACGATAAAGTTTGCGTTGACGGCCCACACGTAAGTCAGCCAGTTGACGCCGATGAGAATCGCGGCGACGGAGTAGATGCCGAGGGTGCGGCGATTGAGCGTGGCGCGAAAATCCGTCCACTGACGGGTGGCGAGGATAACTGCAAACAATAAGATGAAAGACCAGGCAATGCGGTGGCTGAGCAGTTGCATGGCGGGGACGCCATGTAACCACTTCCAATAAATTGGAAAAAATCCCCACATCACGTAAGCCGCGATGCCGTAGAGCATACCTTTTCTTTGCATGAGTCTCCAGTGGGCGACTTAAGTCGCCACTACATTTGCGAAGCCGACACTTCGACAGGCTCAGCGCATCGCCTTCGTCGGCTGGTTACGGGGTAATGGGGCATTATGTGAGAAATAAAACTAGCCACCTGACAGTTTGCTCCAAAAATACACTGGTGGTCGAGTAGGCGGTGTTCTTCCGCCGTATCAAGACCAC
>VFKQ01000161.1 GCA_009885445.1 Anaerolineaceae bacterium
CTGCGCGGCTGTGCGCGAAGATCATGAAGTCATATGCGCGTGTGTTCACAGTGGGCGAGCCGGTTGCCCATCGCTATGGCGGCTGGGTGGAATGGTATGCAGGTAAAAAAGAGAAGGCCTTGCGAACCTGGCGCACCGCCAGCGAGAAGGCGCATGTTATTCCCATGTATTATGAAGAGGGCCTCGCGTATCTCGCGCTCGCAAATCATTTGCCCGCGGAAAACCCCGAGCGCGCCGCCGCCTTTGAAAAAGCCCGCGACGCATTTGCGCGCGGCGGGTTCGCGAATTGGGCTGAGACCGCGCACGCTTTGCGGAATTTGTCTTGAGTCCGTGAAAAAATTTCGCCGTGAACCGTAATCTTCAGGAGTTGCATTCAATGACCGTACTACAAACAGCGAATCGGATTCCAGGCCCCGCGCTGTATCCCATTTTGGGATGGCGTGGGCAGGTGCTTGATTTTGCGCGCGACTCAGTTGGCTTTCTAACCAAACTGCAAAAAGAACATGGCGCCGTTGCCCGCATGGGGCAGGGCAAAATGTCTGCCACGTTCACATTTCACCCCGACCATACGCGCCAGATTCTGAGCAACCCGAGTCTCTTCCATAGTTTCAGCCTGGAGGATGTGCCCTTCCCCTTCAACGATATCGAAACGCTTAGGAGCCTGACCACAGCGCTTTCAATGCTTAATAGCGAACAGCACAAACGCCACCGGCGGCTCATGGCTCCCGCCTTTCACAATAATTTTTTGCCCGTGTATGTTGATCAGATTAAAAACATCGCTGAAAAATTTTTTTCCGCATGGCGATATGGCGAAGCGGTTGATATTTATCAGGCCATGGATCTGTTCACCGTCCAGCTTTCGATGGAAATTTTTGTCGGCATGCAGGCAGATGAAGAAGGCAAACGTTTCGCCCGTCTTTTTGAGACCGTGCTCAATCTGCTGTTCAATGCGCCCACATTTTTATTGCCCTACGATTTCCCCGGTTTTCCCTATCATCGCCTGCGCGTGCATAGCGCGCGGCTGGAAACACAGCTGAAGGACCTCATTCAACGGCGGCGTGAAAAAGGACTCGCAGGCACCGATACCCTGTCGATGTTTTTACGCGCGCGGGATGAAGACGGCTCAATGATGAGCGAGAATGAAATTATCGGCGAGACGGTGGCGGTCTTTCGCGGCGGATCGAAGACCAGCGGCAGCGCCCTGACCTGGATTCTCTTTATGCTTGCGCAACACCCCGAGATATATTCGCATCTCACCGACGAATTGACGGGTACGCTTCGAGGAGAGTCTCCCACGCTGGAGCAACTTAACCGGCTCCCGCTCCTTGAAGGGGTGATCAAGGAAACCATGCGCCTGATTCCACCAGTGGTATGGGGAGGCCGGTACAGCGCGGAGGATTTCGAGTTGGGCGGATATCAGCATACGAAGGGCAGTACTGTACTTTATAGTTCGCATGTGACGCATCACCTGCCCGAACTGTATAACGATCCGCAGCGGTTCAATCCTTATCGCTGGGAAACGATCAATCCATCCCCATATGAATATTTCCCTTTCAACTCGGGACCGCGGCGTTGTCTCGGCGCGGAATTCGCCATGCTGGAACTCAAGATTACGCTGGCGATCCTCCTGCAGAAATATCACTTTACGTTGATTCCCAATCAGCGCATTGACCGCGTCGGGCTGACCGGTTCCCTGCCAAAACACGGGATCAAGATGCGCATCGATCAAAGAGGCGGGAGCTTTACGAAAATTCCCGTGAGCGGCAGCGTACACAAGTTGGTGGATTTGGCCTAAGAACGAAAAGTGTTCTGACGGTAAAAGTGAAAATAAAAGCCTCGAAGTCACGGCGCTTCAAGGCTTTTATTGTTTCGACAGGAGTTAACCGTTTTTGCGAAGAACAAATTTCCTGTAAGTGCGTTTCCCGCTTTCATGCGAATCGCTTGCCAGCCTCCCGCCATCCGAGCCGCCGAATCTTGAGAGTGGCCTGTGAAAGAATCTGGGGACATATTTTTTCAGCAGGCCTTTCCGATATTCCTGATTCAGGGATATCGCAGTCCTGGCGTTTTGGGTGATGTCCTCCTCGCTGAGCAGTTCAAGACCTGTGTCTTTCAATTGTTTATGCCAGTTTTCCACCGGCGTTGAAACTGTTTTGCTCAAAGCGCTTGAAAAGAAAACGGATAAACGCTACCAGAGCGGCGCGAAATTAATGGACGCGCTCGAGTCCGCGCTCAAAGC
>VFKQ01000359.1 GCA_009885445.1 Anaerolineaceae bacterium
ATTCTCCAATTCTCACTTGGGACGCATCCCTCGAACTGCCCGCGAATCAAGTCGGCGAGATCACCGTTAAAGGAAAAGCCGTCACCAAAGAATACGTCGCGCGCGCCGAAGCGAATCGACTTGCCAAAATAGATGCTGACGGCGAGACCGTCCATCGCATGGGCGACCTCGGCTACTTCGACGAACACGGCCGTCTGTGGTATTGTGGACGCAAGTCACACCGCGTCGAAACTTCACGCGGCACTTTGTTCACCGAGCAGATCGAAGGCATCTTCAACGAACACCCTGAAGTCTATCGCACCGCGCTCGTCGGCGTGGACGGCGAAGCGGTCTTGTGGGTGCAACCCGCCTCGGGCGCGGACGAGAAGCGACTCGTTCGTGAGTTAATCGCCCTCGCGCAGAATCATCCACAAGCATCGCAAATCAAAAAGTTTTTGTTCATGAAAAAATTCCCCACCGATGTGCGCCATAATTCAAAAATCATTCGCGAGAAATTGACGTTGCTCGCGGAGAAGAAGTAGCTTTGGAGTGCGCGAGCTTGCTCCCACATTTCGGCCAGCAAGCTGGCCGACTCCATAAAAAGGAATCTCATGAAAACACTCATCACCGGCGCAACAGGTTTTCTCGGCGGGGCGCTCGCGCGGCGTTTGCATTCGCTGGGCTGGGACGTGACCGCCCTCGGGCGCGACTCGTCTGCGTTGAAGTTGTTGGAGGCGCAGGGCATTCGCGCGGTGCAGGCGAATCTTGAAGACGCGCGGGCCATGCGTGCGGCTTGCGCGAATCAAGAAATCGTTTTTCATTCGGGCGCGCTGGCCTCCGATTGGGGCCGCGCCGAAGTTTTTTATAACGCGAATGTGCTCGGCACACAAAATATGATTCGCGCTTGCGAAAAACACGGCGTGAAAAGATTGGTGCACGTTTCGACGCCGAGCATTTATTTTCGCCATGCCGCGCGCATCAACGTTAAAGAGACTGAGCCGTTGCCCGAACCGGCCACCGAATATGCGCGCACGAAGCGACTCGCCGAAGACGCCGTGGACAAAGCCTTTGCCGACGGATTGCCGACCGTCACAATTCGTCCGCGCGCGATTTTCGGGCCGGGCGACCGCACCATTTTGCCGCGCCTGATTAACCGTTTGCAAAGAGGCATCCTGCGCATTATTGGCGACGGACAAAATATTGGCGACATGACCTATGTGGAAAATGTTGTAGACGCGCTGTTGCTTTGCGCGGAGTCTCCGGCGCATACACTCGGCAAAAAATACAACATCACCAACGGCGAGTCGATTCGCTTGTGGGAGATGATTCAAAAACTATGCGAGCGACTCGATTTGAAATATCCAACCCGGCGCATCGCGTATCCCGTGGCGGATAGAATCGCGGGCGTCATGGAATTTATTTATCGCCATCTGCCGGGCCAGCCCGAGCCGCCGCTGACGCGTTACAGCGCCGCCATGATCTCCGTCAGCACCACGCTGGATATTTCTGCCGCGCGAAATGATCTGGGTTACAAACCGCGCGTGTCGAACGAAGAAGGTTTTGAAAAATTTATTGATTGGTGGAGAAAAAACAATTAAACACGAAGTACACAAAGGGCACGAAGTAAAGGTCACGATGATTTTGATTTTTTGTTTCGATATCGTAGAACGATGGCTAAATACAGCTTTCACGTTGAGCAAGCCCCCAAAACTTTGTGTACTTCGTGTCCTTTGTGTTTAAAAAAAATGACCCACACCAACACCCATATCCTCCACGCTGGTTACTGCACCTGCCCCGAGCACATCGCCATTCGCGGCGGTTCGCGCGCGCACATCCGCTTCCCGGCCATGTTCGCGCTGTTCGAACATCCGCGCCACGGGCCGATGCTTTTTGACACTGGCTACTCGTATCGTTTTTTTGACGCGACGAAAAAATTTCCAGCGAGTCTTTATCGCGCCGCCACGCCCGTCACACTGCGCGAAGATGAACTCGCCGTGAATCAACTTGCAACCTTCAACATTCAACCCAAAGACATCACGCGCATTTTTATTTCCCATTTTCACGCGGATCATATTTCTGCGCTCGCCGACTTTGACCGCGCCCGTTATGTTTACCTGCCCCAGGCATTTGACTCCATCCGCCTCACACGCGGACTGTCGGCGGTTCGCCGCGCCTATCTGCCGACTCTGCTCCCCAGCGACTTCGACACCCGCGCCGCGCCCGTGGATATAACTGGCCCAATAAATTTACCGCCCGAGTACACGCCCTTCACTCGCGGCTACGACCTGCTCGGCGACGAATCGATTCTCGCGGTTGAACTTCCTGGCCACGCGCATGGACAGATGGGACTCTTCGTCCGCGATGAGCGGCAAACTTATTTTTTCGTCGCCGACGCCGCCTGGCAGGGACGCAGTGTGCGCGAAAATCGTCCGCCGCACTGGCTGGCGAATTTAATTTTTTCAGATCCGCGCGCGTACCGTCAAACATTGGGACGTTTGCATTCCTTTCAGCAATTGCATCCGAGCGTGGTCATTGTCCCTTCGCATTGTGAGGAGACGTTGAACAAATTTCAGGCAAAGACGCTGGTCGAGTAGGCGGCGGAGCACAATATCATTTTTCAGAATCGTTTTCCGCCGTTGTATCGAGACCAGCCAATCTGCCGCGAACCCGGTGGTCTCGATACGGCCTCGGCTTGCCCTCGGCCTACTCGACCACCTGAATAACATGATTGCCAACATTTTCAATTCACGTGATATTTCGTGGCCGTCCACCCCCGACGGCGATTACGCGCGCCGCTATCTGATGCCAATAATGATAGACGGCGCGGGGGCGTTCATCCGCAACGTGCATAACACCGAGATGAAAATCGCGCGCGTAGACGATGTGATTCTGCCCATCACCGTCACAGATTTTCACGCCGAAAACACGTACACCGTCTCGCCGTATAGCCATTACATCACTTACGGCGGATACGAAGAGGTGCGCAACTTAAACAATCTGCCTGCCGAGTGGCTGATCAAACTTATCTTGCGTCCGCTCGCCGCGTATTTTCGACGCAGCGATTTTGACCGCGTGGCCTATGTCAACAACTGGTTGCTGTCCACGAACCTGTATCCCTCGCTGAGCGCGGCCCAGTTGAAGGTCCTGACTGAGGCGTTGCCGCGCTGGTTCCCCGACCGCGCGGTGGTCTTCCGCTCGGTGGACGCGTATCGGAATCTGCAACTGCTTGAGACGTTAATGAGTCAGGGCTACGAAATGATTTTGAGTCGTCAGGTTTGGTACATGCCGCCCGAAGCCGCGTTGCGCACGAGACAAATGAAAGAAGATGCGCGTGTGTTGCGCAATCATGGCTATGAAATTGTGGATGGCAAGTCGCTGACC
>VFKQ01000002.1 GCA_009885445.1 Anaerolineaceae bacterium
GCGGACGAGACTCAACTCAACGGCTATAACGTGCGTGGCAGTTTTTGGACAACACCAGATATCATTCACGAATCAAGATTAGAATCAACTCCAGTGAACGAATGGCAATCCATTGAAGAGAAGTTGCGCGGTGTCCCTTTCAAAGAATGGCAGGAGCAAATCATTGTTCGCTAAAAATTTTCTACACGGGAAGGTCGCGCTGGTGACGGGCGCGTCACGCGGCATCGGGCGCGGCATCGCGCTCGCGCTGGCGGAAGCGGGTGCGGACATTGCCGTCCATTACGCGCGCAAAGGGAACAAGGCGCGGGATGTCGTTAAAGAAATTGAAGCCATGGGTCGCCGTGTCATCGTTGTCAAAGCGAATTTCGCTGAGAAAGAAAAAATTGACGCGATGTTGGACGAGATCGAAAAAGCCTTCGGCGGAGTGGATATCTTTGTCGCCAACGCCGCTTCGGGCGGATTTCGTTCGATGCTCGAAACCAGCGACAAACATTGGGATTGGGCGATGGACGTCAACGCGCGCTCCATCTTGCATATTGCGCAACGAGTCGCGCCGCACATGCACGGGCGGGGGTGGGGGCGCATCGTAACAGTGACCAGCCTGGGCGCGGTGAGAGTCGTCCCCAATTATGGCGCGGTCGGTTTGTCGAAGTCCGTCGTCGAATCGCTCACAAGATATCTGGCGGCAGAACTCGCGCCCAAAGGAATCATTGTCAACGCCATCTCGCCCGGCTTGGTGAACACAGACGCATTGGCGAACATGAACATGGATATTTCATCAGCGCTCGAACAAGTTCGCCAACGTAATCCAACTCGTCGATTGGTAACGCCGCAGGATATTGGCAGAGTTGCAACATTCCTTTGTTCCGCCGCCGCAGAGATGATCGTTGGTCAAACCATTTATGTCGATGGCGGTTTCAATATTCTCACTGAATATTTTCCAGAACTCGAAAACACTTTGCAAACGGAAGAAGACTCTTGATGAAAAATTATGGCTTCGTTATCGATCAAGGAAAGTGTATCGGCTGTCATGCATGTACCACCGCGTGTAAATCCGAAAATCAAGTTCCGCTGGGCGTTAATCGCACCTGGGTTAAATATGTTGAGACGGGCGCGTACCCCGATGTGCGCCGCCGTTTTCAAGTGACACGTTGCAATCATTGCGTCAACCCGCCGTGCGTGCGCATTTGTCCCGTCACCGCCATGTATCAACGCGATGATGGCATCGTTGAATTTGACCCGAGTATTTGCATCGGATGCAAATCTTGCATGCAGGCTTGCCCGTATGATTCAATTTACCTCGACCCCGAAACTAATACCGCCGCGAAATGCACTTTCTGCGCGCATCGTGTGGATGTGGGACTCGAACCCGCCTGTGTTGTCGTCTGTCCCGAGCATGCGATTCTGGCGGGCGACATGAACGACCCCGCTTCAGAAATCTCGCGTGTGCTGGCTTCAGCGCAAGCGACCGTTCGCAAGCCCGAGCAGGGCACGGGTCCCAAACTGTTCTACATCAACGGTAACGATTGGTCGTTGCATCCATCCGCTTCGCCCGTAAGCGACAGTTACATGTGGGCAGATAAGATTACCGAGCAAAATACATCCGCGTATGAATTGCCTGTGATTTCTTCGGCAACAAAAAAATCCAAATCAGGCGCGCCTCTGCGGACTCCTCAAGCACAGGGCGAGCCGTCTGGCGGGCCCGTTCAATTTGGCGGACGTGTGGCCGAGCA
This sequence comes from Anaerolineaceae bacterium, assembly GCA_009885445.1. Classification (GTDB taxonomy): domain Bacteria; phylum Chloroflexota; class Anaerolineae; order Anaerolineales; family Villigracilaceae; genus Denitrolinea. The sequence goes on from VFKQ01000002.1 coordinate 1,734, forward strand.
CATGGTGCAGACCGCGTACAACGCGCAACATAAGATTCAATGGCATTGGGAATTACCCGCCTACCTCGTCACAAAAAACATCGCAGGCGGATTATTTATGTTGCTCAGTCTCGGCGCGATGTTTAATATTTTTGCTTTCGACTCGTTGACCTTTCTGGCCGCAGGTTTCACCGCGATGGCTTTCATGCTGGCAACCGTGATTTTGCTGCTCAAGGATTTGTCGCAACCCAAACGCTTTTTGAATATTATTTTCCATCCGCAGTGGAAATCATGGGTGGCGCGCGGCGCGTTTATTCTCATGGGGTTTACCGCCGTGGCTGGATTATGGTGGCTGCTCGAAGGCGCGGCATATATGAACTGGCTGTCCGCTGATTTTGAATCGGGCATCCGTCCGCTCGCCGCGTGGGTCACTTTTCCGTTGGCGTTGTTCACCGTCATTTACACCGCCTTCCTGCTCGGTCAGGCCGAGGGACGTGATATGTGGCAGAGCAACCTGCTTCCGTTTCAGTTATTCGCCCAGGCAAGCATGGTCGCCAGCGGAATGTTCCTTGCGTTGAGCATCTTTGTGAATATCCCTGCCGACTTACAAGCCCTTCTCACGGTGCTCTTCCCCGTCAGCATCGCGCTGAATTTGTTGCTCACTCTCGCGGGCAAATTCAACACCTTCGCTTCCGAAGTCGCTCAACTTGGCTATCGCGAAATGACAAATGGAAAATTCCGCAA
>VFKQ01000218.1 GCA_009885445.1 Anaerolineaceae bacterium
AATAAAAACTTTCCAGTTGATCAGTGTTTTCATAAATCTCCGTTTCAGATGAAACAAGTGGGGCGGGTGGGAGCTTGCCCCTGAATTTTGTTATGCCTTTGTCTCGCGCTGATAGAGCACGTAGGAATAGATGACGAGGAAGAGTGCGGAGCCAATCAATGGGACGAACATCAACCAGAAGGCAACTGTCCCGGAGGTAAATGCTCCTAGTAGGGCTAACCCGCCCGAAGCGATGAAAAGAAGCGAGCCGAGGCGGTGGGTTTCGTCCCAAACCCGGTCGCTGGAGAGAGTCCACGGGGTGCGGATGCCGATGAACCAATTCCGTTTGGCCTGGCGCAACATGAATCCAATCGCGATGAAGAGCAGGCCGACGAACGGAAGCATGGCCTGGCTCATGGCGAAATTTTGGTAGCCGAGATTCCAGGCGAGGGTCAGCGCGTGGACGTAAAGCATGAAGGCGATGATCAGCACGATGAAGAGGTTGAAGGTGTTGCGGAATTGTGCGATGTTGGCCTTGAGCGGATCAATGGTTGGCACGAACATAAATAGCGCGAACATAGCGAGCGTGACGATGGGCATTACGAACAAACCCACGAAGCGAGTGGAATGACCATCGGCCTGATTTTCAATGTTCCAGTGCGAGGCCATTTGCGCGGGCATTTGATTCCAGAGCATTGCGCCGACGAGGACGGCGACGATGATCAGGGCGAGCGAAATTATGGATGTGGTTTTGGTGGACATTTTTTCTCCTTGTGTGGTGGGGCGGGCTGTCCTTTGACAGGCTCAGGACAAACATCCCGTCCCGGTTTCACGTGAAACGGATTACTTTTCTTCGGTAAGTTTTGTAGCCATTTTAATTCTCCTTTTTTTGTCGTTGACTGTTGAGTCTTTCCACTGTTTGAGTTGTTCGCTGAGCGATTGAACAATCTCGCGCTCGTTGAACCCAAGCCGGGTGGCTTGTTCGATCAGCCGCTGGGTCAGCGCTTCGAGCGATTGACGGCGCATGCGTTCGCTGACTTTGGGCGGCGGAATCTCGGTGATGTAGGTGCCGCGTCCTTGCTGGGTAGAGATGATGTGCTCATCGTCCAGCATGCGATAGGCGCGCGCGACGGTATTGAAGTTGATGCGCAGTTCAATAGCCAGCGCGCGCACCGTTGGCAGTTGGTCTTCGGGTTTGAGCGAGCCGTTGGCAATCTGCTCTTTGACTTGGTCCACCAACTGTTGATAAATGGGCAGGTCGGAGCGCAGGTCGAGATGGAAACGTTTGCTGAAGGGGATGGGTTTGTTGACCATAATTATCCTGAGTGCATTGTATCAATGTATCAATGTCTGATTGTATGCAGTTCGGCGGTTTTGTCAAGCCCTATTTTTTACTGAAATACAGCGCAACTGAAAATGAGAAGTCGCTTTTGGGCGGTATGATAGAATCCCGCAAGTCAACCAAGAAATTGCCGCGCGAGTGCGGTTTATGAGGAGTTAAATAAAATGGAACAACAGACTGGAACCTTTGAACTCAAAAAAGGACTGGCGCAAATGCTCAAGGGCGGCGTGATCATGGACGTGGTCACCGTGGAGCATGCGCGCATCGCCGAAGATGCTGGCGCTTGCGCAGTGATGGCGCTGGAGCGCGTCCCTGCCGACATTCGCGCGCAGGGTGGTGTGGCGCGCATGAGCGACCCCGAGTTGATTCTCAAAATCATGGACGCGGTCAGCATCCCAGTGATGGCCAAGTGCCGCATCGGACATTTCGTTGAGGCGCAGATTCTCGAGTCGCTGGGCGTGGACTATATTGACGAATCGGAAGTGCTCACGCCAGCCGACGAAACGAATCATATTTTGAAGCACAAGTTCAGCGTGCCGTTTGTATGCGGATGCCGCAACCTGGGTGAGGCTTTGCGTCGCATCGGCGAGGGCGCGGCGATGATTCGTACCAAGGGCGAAGCAGGGACTGGCGACGTGGTTGAAGCGGTGCGTCATGCGCGCACTGTGCTCGGCGACATTCGTCATCTCTCTGCGATGCTGGATGAAGAATTGATGCGCTATTCCAAAGACATTGGCGCGCCATATGAATTGGTTAAAGAAACGAAGGAACTTGGTCGCTTGCCCGTGGTCAACTTTGCGGCGGGCGGCGTGGCGACCCCCGCCGATGCGGCGCTGATGATGCAACTCGGCGTGGACGGAGTCTTCGTCGGCTCGGGAATCTTCAAGAGCGGGGACCCCGCTAAACGCGCGGCCGCGATCGTCAAGTCGGTCACACATTTTCAGGATGCTGGAATCCTTGCGGAGGTCAGCAAGAATCTGGGTGAGCCGATGGTCGGACGAAACGTCTCGCAAATGCCCGAGGGCGAAAAGATGGCGGGACGGGGTTGGTAATAATTTATTGTAGGGGCGGATCGCGATCCGCCCCTACTAATTAATTTATGAAAATCGGAGTGCTCGCCCTGCAGGGCGATTTTGCGGAACACATTATCATGCTCAAACGCATCGGCGCAGAGACGGCTGAAGTGCGCCTGCCCGAGCACTTGCAAGGACTCGACTGCTTGATCATCCCCGGCGGCGAGTCGACAACAATCGGCAAGCTGGCCACGGATTTTAATTTGATGACGCCGTTGCGCGAGTTTGGAAAATCGCATGCCATTTGGGGCACGTGCGCCGGCGCGATATTTTTATCGAAAGATGTCAGCCGCGATCAGCCGCTACTCGGCTTGATGAATATCAAAGTGGCGCGCAATGCGTTTGGCCGTCAGACTGCATCGTTTGAAGCGGACCTCGACATCGCCGAACTCAAACAAGCCACCGGCACAGCCCAGCCATATCACGCATTTTTTATTCGCGCACCCATCATTGAATCTGTGCATGGTGATGCGCGCGTACTTTCGTCGCTGAGCGATGGGCGCATCGTGGCCGCGCAGGAAGGTCATTTGCTGGCCACGTCATTTCACCCCGAGCTGACTCGCGACCCGCGCTTTCACGAATATTTTTTATCGTTGGCATCGTAGAGACGTTGCATTGCAACGTCTCTACAAAACATCATGAACATTCGCCCGCTCGAACTACTTGACCTGCCAATCCTGCGCCGTCATCGCAACGATGCCGTCACGCTCGATTCGGCGCGCGCGCTCACGCGCGGCAACCCGCTCGGCACGATCGCCTTCCTTTCGCACTTCAACCCCGCCCGCCACATCTTCACCGCCATCGCCAAAGAAAATGGGACATCTCTGCTCGGGAGCGTGATTCACACCCGCGACGAATCCTTCGCCCGACTCGTTTACCTCGCCCCCAGCGCGCATCTGACTCACCCTGAGTTGCCAGCCCTCGTGGACGTGCTCTCCGCCCAGGCCGGTGCGTGGGGCGCATTGCACGTCCTCGCAGAGTTAGACGAAACCAGTGACGCCTTTTCCGCTTTGCGCACTGCTGG
>VFKQ01000235.1 GCA_009885445.1 Anaerolineaceae bacterium
CTGGGGATGGCGTTCATAGTGGCCGCAGAAATGGTAAAGGCTAATGCGACTGCAGATGCCTGAACTTCCTCTGCGCTAGGACCAGCGGGCTGCTTCGGTGTGCAGGCGGTGACCAGTATGGTCAGGAACATGATCGTGGAAACAATTTTCTTCATTTTCAAAACTCTCCTTGGTTGTTGTGCATCTTACTGCTTAATTATTAATGGATGATGATTGAACTGGGCTTGAAGGTAAAGGTGATCAGGCCGTTCTTTTCGATGTGAACATTGCCGGTAAACTGCACACCGCCGACCCAGGCCACATAGAAACAATTTCCGGCGGCCACCGAGATGGTATTTGTGCCGGTCACAGGTGTTTCGGTGATCGACTCGATGCCTTCGGGAGTGATGCACTGGAATGAAATATAGATCTGTGTTTGCGCCTGATTGATGAGTTTGACTTTGCCATAGGTGATGAACGGCGGCTGGGTGCCATACTCGCGCGTCACCATCAGGTCTGTGGGGGTGATCGAGGCAGTGGACTGAGTGCCTGTGACAGTGGGTGTGCTGGTTCCACTGGTGGCCGTTCCAGTGGTGGTCACGGTTGGGGTGGCGCTCAGCGTTCCAGTAACTGTCGCCGTGGTTGTGCCGCTTGTTGCAGTGGACGTTGGTGTGGGCGTACGGGTTCCAGTTGATATTGTCGTGGATGCCGCGAGTACCACGCGTTCCACAACCTGCGTAGGCAGAGCAGTCGATGTCGGCAACGCGGCCATTGTCTCAGCCACAGCGGCTTCAATCTTGGCTTGCACTTCGGCTTGCGATGCCCCAGAAGACCCGGGAATACACGCGCTAAGCGCCAGAACGAGAATTAGGAGAGCAGGAGCCAGACGGTTCACTTCAACCTCCTAAGGTTGCGCAATGACTTCCATGAACTGCGCAACGGTGTCGCGCAACATGCGCTCAGGAAGCGCGCCGGTCTGACGATGCACAACTTTGCCGCCCGAAACAAACAACATCGTGGGGATGCCCTGTACGCCAAACTTCTGCGCCCACTCGGGATTATCGTCTGTGTTCACCTTGGCCACAATCAACTTGCCGGCGTTTTCATGCGCCAGTTTATCGAGCGTGGGCGCGACCATTTTGCACGGCCCGCACCACGGCGCCCAAAAATCAACGATGACAGGCAGTTCAGATTGCAACACTTGCATTTCAAATTCAGCATCAGTCACGTCCATTGGTTCTTCGATCATTTTTATTTACCTCAAAAAAATTGAACAACATACAACATCACTGGCAGGTTTTGCCTGCCAGTGGGCCAGTATATCACAAAAAAAATCGCATTTTTCTGCATGATATAATCGCCAACCATGCCTGAAACTTTCTCGCGCTGGCGTTCAGCGCTTTCAAAAACGAGTCGCGCCACGTTTGGACGAGTCGCTTCCATGCTTGGCGCGACGGAAATTACGGACGAAACCTGGGAGAATCTGGAATCGATTCTCATTCAAGCGGATTTGGGCATGGACACCGCTTCGTCAGTTTTAGACTCCCTGCGCCTCACCACGCGGACCGAGGGCCTGCTTCAGTCCGAGGCGCTTAATTCTGCGCTGAAAGCGGAACTCATCTCGCGTTTGCAGTCGCCGCCCGTGTTGGATTTTTCGGCGCGACCCACAGTGATATTTCTCGTCGGCGTCAATGGCTCGGGCAAGACCACTACTGCGGCCAAACTGGGTCAGCGTTTTTTGGACGAGGGGCGCAGTGTGCTCTTCGGCGCGGCAGACACCTTTCGAGCGGCGGCGGTGGACCAACTTCAGGTTTGGGGCGCCCGCCTCGGGGTCGCGGTTGTGGCGGGGGCGGCAGAGTCGGACCCGGGCGCGGTGGCGTTTAGCGCCGTCCAGTCTGCACTGGCGCGTGATATTGAAGTCGTTTTAATTGACACCGCTGGACGTTTGCACACGCGCTCAAACTTAATGGAAGAGTTGAAGAAGGTGCATCGTGTGGCGGGCAAAGCGTTGACGGGCGCGCCGCATCATGTGTGGCTGGTGTTAGACTCAACCACGGGTCAAAATGCTTTGCACCAGGCGCGCGCATTTTTGGACGCGGTGAAAGTCACTGGTGTGATTTTGACAAAACTGGATTCATCAGCGAAGGGCGGCATGGCTTTTGCTATTCAACACGAGTTGGGTCTGCCGATTTTGTTTGCCGGTCTCGGCGAACAGGCGCAAGACCTGACGCCTTTTGACCCTGCGGCATTTGTGGCCGGTATGATGCCGGCGGATTAACTTTTTGGAGAATCGTCATGCAAGATTTAATCGCACGTCTTAATAAAGTGAATGCCTCCTTTGCCAGCTTGATGGAGCGTCTTTGACTTTGCCGCCAAACAGGCGAGCCTTGCGCTGTTGGACGCGCAAACTGCTGAACCTGATTTTTGGAACGAACCCAAAAAAGCGCAACGCGTAAGCAAGGATGCGGCGCTCATCCGCAACGAGTTGGACAATCTCGAATCTTTTCGCCGCCGAATTCATGACGCGCTCGAACTGGCTCAACTTGCTGACGACAGCCTGCGCGCCGAGATTGAATCTGAAACTGCGGCCATCGAAACCGAGATGGAAGAGCGCGAGTTTAAGTCCATGCTTTCGGGCAAGCATGATCACGAAGACGCCTTGCTGGCGATTCATGCTGGCGCGGGCGGCACCGATTCGCAGGACTGGGCCGCAATGATCGAGCGCATGTATTTGCGCTGGGCAGAGGGACATAAATTTGTGACCGAAATAATGGACCGTACTGCTGGCGAAGAGGCCGGATTGAAATCGGTGACGATTGCGGTGAACGGTGAATTCGCTTATGGTTATCTGCGCGCTGAGAAGGGCGTGCATCGCCTGGTGCGTTTGTCGCCCTTTGACTCGGCCCATCGGCGGCACACCTCTTTTGCACTGATCGAGATTCTTCCGCAAGTGGCAAATGATGACCCCGACATTGAAATTCCGGCCAGTGATTTGAGGGTGGACGTTTTCCGCTCCTCGGGAGCGGGCGGCCAGAATGTGCAAAAAAATTCGACAGCAGTTCGAATCACACATTTGCCCAGCGGCCTGGTGGTCACTTGCCAGAACGAACGCTCGCAAACGCAAAACCGCGAATTCGCCATGCGCATTTTGCGCGCGCGCCTGCTCGAAATTCGCCAGGCCGAACGTGAAGAAGAAGTGGCTTTACTGCGCGGCGAATATACCAAGGCTGAATGGGGCAGTCAGATTCGCTCTTATGTTTTGCATCCCTACCAAATGGTGAAAGATCATCGCACCGAGCACGAGTCTGGCAACACCGCCGCCGTGCTGGACGGAAATTTGGACGAGTTTATGGAATCTTTCCTGCGGTCTGCACCGGGCAATCAGAAATAACCGACACGGAGTTTGCAATGACCATTGAATTAATCAATCAAAAGCTGGCTGAATTTATCGTCACGAAAATTCTCGCCCAACCAAAACGCATCTTACGCACGGACGAAGCGCTGATCACCGGCGGCGTCATCGACTCGTTCAGCCTGATCGACCTGGCCCTGTTTGTGGAGGACAATTTCGGAGTGCGCATTGCGGATTCGGAATTGAACTCGTCCACGTTTGACAGTCTCGACCAGCTGTCCGCTTTGATCGTTTCACGCCAGGCGAAATAACCTCAATGCCGACATTTAGCAGTGTGCTCATCGAGCATTGCCAGCAGACGCCGCACAGGGTGACCGTCACGATTCAAAAATCAGGCGAGCCTGATTACGATATTACTTATGCCGAACTTCTCGAAAGGGCCGCTGAGTACAGCGCGGCGTACCTTCGCGCAGGGATTAAGTCCGGCGATGTGCTTATTTTAATTTTGCAACATGGCCGCGAGTTGATCTATGCTTATTGGGGGGCAATTTTGTGCGGGGCCATTCCGTCGCTGATGCCCTTCCTCACCGAAAAGCTTTCGCCCGAACGCTATCGCGCCGACTTGACGGCTTTGTTTGAGCACAGTCAGCCGGCGGGCGTGGTGACCTACCCCGAATTTCAACAACTCTTGCGCGAAACCCTTGAGAAAAACAAGCGCGAAGATGTGCGCGTTTTCGTTACAGATAATATTCCAGTCGAGGGCGGCGGCGAATCGTTTGCCGGTTTGCAACGCGCCGAAGAAGACATTGCGCTTTTGCAACACTCCTCCGGCTCCACCGGTTTGCAAAAAGGCGTGGCGCTTTCGCATCGCGCCATCTTTAATCATCTCGATTCTTATGCCGAATCGATTCGCCTCACGCCCGAAGATGTAATTATCTCCTGGTTGCCTCTGTATCACGACATGGGATTGATCGCCTGTTTTCTGATGCCGATTTTGCGCGGTGTGCGCGTGGTGCTCATGTCGCCGTTTGAATGGGTGCGCGCGCCGTATCGCATGTTGCAGTCCATTTCAAAATACAAAGGCACGTTGACCTGGGTTCCAAATTTTTCTTATAATTTTTGCGCCCAAAAAATTCGTGATCGCGACCTTGAAGATGTGAGTCTCGCATCCTGGCGGGTCAGCGTCAGCACCTCAGAGCCTGTGCGTTTTGAAAGCCACAAAATATTTTACGAACGCTTCAAGTCTTTCGGTCTGCGCTGGGAGACTCTGCAAACATCTTATGGCATGGCCGAAAATGTGTTCGCCGCCTCGCAAAACGATTTGGACAAAACCCCCTACGTCGAAAATATTGACCGCGAATCTTATGTCACTGAAAAAGTGGCGCGGCCTGCATTTGATGATCGTCCCTCCATCTCGATGATGTCTTGTGGACGCCCCATCCGCGGCACCTCGTTCCGGGTCGTGGACGAATCGGGCGCTGACTTGCCCGAGCGTTCTGTCGGCGAATTCGCCATCAAAAGCAATTGCATGTTGACTGAATATTACAACCGACCAGATTTAACCGCGAAAGCATTCCTCTCCGAGGGCTGGTATCTCACCGGTGATTACGGATATTTATTTAACGGTGAAGTTTTTGTGGCGGGCCGCAAAAAAGACATCCTCATCATCGGCGGCAAGAACGTGTACCCACAAGATTTGGAATCCCTCGCCTGCGAAGTGGAGGGAGTCCACCCGGGCCGCACCGTTGCCTTTGGTCTCTTTGACGAGCAGCAGGGCACCGAGGAAGTTGTCATCGTGGCCGAAATGGACAGTGACGACCCTGCCCGCCAGGAAATTATCGCCGACGAGATTCGTAAATATGTGACGAAAAATTCCGCCATCGCCGTGCGCCGCGTCCACGTGGTGGGGCCAAAATGGATTCTAAAAACCACCAGCGGCAAAATCGCCCGTTCCGCCAATAAGGAAAAATATATTGCCGAGTTCGCGGCGGGAGATTAATGACCTTCTGATTGTTGCTCGGGGATTAAACACAGTAGGGCCGCAGCATTGCTGCGGCCCTACGATTTTTCGTGCGACCTACTAACCCTTCAGGAATTCTTCCAGCGAATCCTTGCTGATGCGATACGACTTGCCGACTTTCTTGGCCTTCAGGCTCTTGTCTTTGATCGAAGCCATAATGTCATCTTCGTTGACTTTGAGCACCGTCGCCGCTTCGGCGGGGGTCATCACGTCGGGGATGGAGACTTTGCCGCTCATGCCGCCGCCAGAGTTCATGCCTCCCTGCAGGGCCTGGTTCATCAGGTTGCCGATGCCCATGCCCGCGCCGATGCCAGCGGTGAGACCTGCGCCGCCGCTCGGGTTCGAGGCCGCATCGCGCATCGCGTCCGCCGCTTGCAGTTGCGTGTACGTCGCCATGTCGAGCATGCCCATGTCGCGCAATTCCTGCGCAGACTTGTCGGATGGTTTGAGATTGCCAACGTAGAATGACTTAAGCGTCAGGCCCACGGCTTCGAAATCGTCCGCCGCTTTGGCGCGCACGCCCGCGCTGATTTCATCGGTGAGGCCGATCATTTCGGGGACGGAGTTTTTCTTCGCAGTTTCGCCGAGCATGTCTTGCAGTTTGGAAATCAAAACAGTGCGCAAGCGCTCTTCGATGTCTGAGGCGCGATACGCGCCCTGCACACCGACGATCTTGGTCACGAACATTTGCGGGTCGCTGACCTGGAACGAGTAGGTGCCGAAGCCTTGCAGAAGCGCCACGCCGAGTCCCATGTTTGGGTTGCGCACGATGATCGGTTGCGGCGTGCCCCATTTTTTGTTCGCAAATTCTTTGCGCGAGACGAAATAAACTTCAGCGGGGAAAGGCGTGCGGTCATTGAAGGCCTTGCCCACCAGATCAATCAACAGCGGAACGTTGGCAGTCGCAATGGTGTGTCGCCCGGCCTTGAACACGTCCAGCGCCTGGCCGTCGCGGAAGAAGACCGCGCTCTGGCTTTCGCGCACGATCACCTGCGAGCCGATGCGAAAATCGCCGATGCCCTCTTCGGGGAAGCGATGCACGATCTCGTCGTTCATCTCATTTGGATATTCGATTACGTCAAAAATTCTAGCCATGATTTTCTCCTTTTATTTCCATGAAATAATAACGTGATTATAGTCCATGCACGGGCGCGAGACAAGAACCGCTTTTCATATTTATTGACGAAATTTCTTCCCAAACATTTCACATACCAAAATCTCCAATTCCCCAATTACCACTCCCCAATTACTCCTCCCCTTTCATCATCTTCCCCGTGGCCGCATCGCGGGACATCAAAACTTCTGCCATGATGCTCAGTGCAATTTCTTCGGGGGTCTCCGCTTGCAGTTCGAGTCCCATCGGCGAATGCACGCGCGCGATTTTTTCTGCGCCGATTCCTTTTTCGCGCAACTTTTTTTCTGTCACAGACCATCTGCGTCGCGAGCCGATCACGCCGATGTAAGCCGCGTCAGAATCAAGCAGGGGGGAGATTCCGGCCGTATCGACCGGCGACCCCCTTGTAGTGAGAATCAGAACCGTGCGCTTGTCGATGTGGACTTGACTCGGCAGTTGGTCCATCGTCCCGACGTAGTACGCATCTGCCCCCGGGACGGCGGATTCAGTCGCGAATTCAGCGCGGTCATCGCTGACAGCGACTCGAAAACCGAGCCACTTGGCCAGATGCACAACGGCCTTGCCCACGTGCCCGCCGCCGATGACGATGATGAGGGGCGCCGGAAGAATCGGTTCCACAAACACCTCCACAGTTCCGCCGCACACGCCCGGGTCACCGCGCGCGGGATCGGCAAGTGTGTAATTCAATGTGCGCGGCTTGCCCTCAGCGATGGCAATCTGCGCCTCGTCGAGCACGCGATGCTCCATATCGCCGCCACCGATGGTGCCGAGGAAATGTCCGTCCGCGTAGACCAGCATCTTACTGCCCACATGTCGCGGCGTGGAGCCTTCACTGCGCGTCACGGTACACAGCGCGGCGGCTTCGTTATTTTTTTCGAGTTCGGCGAGGGCGTGATAGATGGAGTTCATTCCTGTAGCAGTTTCTTGACCGATTCTTTCAGGATGGGAAGATCATCCTGCACGGTATCCCAAACAATGGAGAAATTTACACTGAAATATTCATGGATAATTTTATTGCGAATACCAATCATTTTTCCCCACGGCACCTCAGGGTGGCTTTGTTGATATTCGTCCGAGATGTTATTGGCGGCTTCGCCAATGATTTCAATTTCTCTTACCACTGCATCCTTGGCCATGCCGTAAGACAGAAACTGGTCATTGGATAACCCATGAATATACTCCTCGATGATTTCGATTGCGTCCGTAATGTGACGCAGGTAAACGCTGTCATCCTTCTTCATAAAGGATTAATTTTTCATTGTCTACATAGGGGCGAATATATGGGCTGAGACTGTCTTCTGCGACGAGGTCGATTTTGCGTCCCAGTGCGCGTTGGAGGTTTTCTTCGATCTCGATCAATTTAAAGAAACCCAGTTTTGGGCGCGTTCCCGAGGGTTTAAGAGTAATCAACAAGTCAATGTCGCTTGTGGCCGTTGCTTCGCCGCGCCGAAAAGAACCAAACACAGCCAGGCGGCTGATGTAGGGTTTGAGCAAAGGGATTGCCGTTTTTTGAATTTCTGCAAATTCATCCATGCCCTTATTTTACACCAACCCCACTTTACTATGGCCCCCAAACGGGTTGCCAATCGGGCTCTGGATTATCGAGCACGATGCGCGTGCTATGCCCGTCAGCGCGGATGACGAAGAGGTCGGCCTGGCCGTTGTTGCGCAGGGAGTTGAGAATGATGTACTGCCCGTCGGGCGAGTACGACGCGGCGGCGTTGTTGCCCTCGAAGGTGAGTTGAGTCAGTGCGCCCGAGGCGAGATCTAAACGGAAGACATTCTTATCGCCGAGGGCACCCGCACAAATTAAGAGCGAGCCGCCGTCGGGTGAAAAATCCAGACTGCCGGTGATGCCTTCGATTCCCTGCGTGATGCGCCGCGGCGGATTATTTGGCTGGGTCGCGTCGAGCAGGAAAATTTCAAAGGCGTTGACTTGATCCACTTGCTGGGCGAAGGCAATGGACCTGCCGTCCGGCGACCAGTCCGCGCCGACGATGGATTTCGCGGCCGCGTAAAGCAATTTGGGATTCTCGCCGAGCGCACCCATGACCCAGATCGCGGCGGGGCCGTCGGAGGCTTTGTTGAGAAAAAGCATCTGTTTCCCGTCGGGCGAAAATTTTGGGTTGAAGGCGTTGCCGATGTTTTGGGTGAGTTGTAAAAGACGCGAGTCTTTGAGCACGAGGTAGTAAATGTCGAAAGTGCCATTGCGATTGGAGGCGAAAACGATGCCTTGCCCGTCTGGCGTGAAGACGGGATAGTAGTCGTTGCGATTCGTGCTCGTCACTTGCTTGTAATCCGAGCCGTCCGCGTTGATCATGCAGATTTGATTGAACTCGCCGCGTGTGCAGGTAAATAGAATTCGCCCGCCGTGCAGGGACGTGGGCGTTGGCAAAGGTGTTTTGGTTGCGGTCGCGACGGGCAGGGTGAAATTATTTCCCGCTGGAATATTTGGGCTGACGGCGAGCATGTCCGCGGGGACGAGCCAGAAGAGCAGGGCGATGAAGCCGAGAATTAAAAGTCCGATGGGCAAAGTGCGGCGGCGCTTTGGTGTAGCAAATAAACGCGAGCGCTTTTTGCCGGAGGTGTATTTGCCGTCAAGGTTGGGCAGGGACATGCTTTGATTTTACCCCTGGGTCACTGGTGTGATCACAAACTGCCTAGCCAAAGCGGTGGTACATGACGGCGTAATAGTCGGTGGGGGCTCGGGTTTCGTTGACGAGCCAATTAGTGCTTGAGACGAAGCCCTCTCCGTTTGCTGCTGTGCTGTCAAAATCATAACTCGTGCGGTAGGTGAGCGTGCCTGGTGTGCCGCC